>CALHQN010000212.1 GCA_938036585.1 uncultured Campylobacter sp. | reverse complement strand
GCCTGCGGAGCGAAAATTTTGCGAAATCTCGGAAAAGCGCTCGCGAGACAAGCCGACTAAAAAGGAGAAAAAGTGAAAAAAGCGGTTTGCATAATGAGCGGCGGCATGGACAGCACCCTCTGCGCCGTCCTCGCCAAGCGCGCAGGCTATGAGATCATCGCGCTGCATTTTGACTACGGACAGCGAACGATGGAGCGCGAAAAGCTAGCATTTGAGCAGATCTGCGAGCGCATCGGCGCGCTAAAAAAGGTAAATTTAGACGCTAGTTTCATAGCAAGTATCGGCGGCAACGCACTAACGGACGAGAGCCTAGCCATCCGCAAAGACGGCGCCAATCCCGACACCCCTAGCACCTACGTGCCGTTTCGCAACGGTATCTTTATCTCTATCGCCGCCGCACTAGCCGAAAAAGAGGGCGCGCAGGCGCTTTACATCGGCATCGTCGAGGAGGACGGCTCGGGCTACCCTGACTGCACGGCGGACTTTATCGCCAAGATAGAAAGCGCCGTAAACGCCGGCACCTCAAAGGGTTTTAGTCTACAAATCGTCACGCCGCTGGTAAATTTAAGCAAGGCCGACATCGTGCGCAAGTCGCTCCAGGCTGGCTCGCCGCTAGAGCTAACCTGGAGCTGCTACGAGCGCGAAGACAAGGCTTGCGGCAAATGCGATAGCTGCCGTCTGAGACTGCGAGGGTTTGAGCTTGCGGGCGAAAAAGATAGGATAAAATACGTAAATTTGAATTAAAATTTCTAAAAATCGGCATAGCCTATCCGCAAATTTAATGCGAAATAAATTTATCCGCCAAAACGCGGCAACCGTCATGCCGCCGTTTTTTATTTAGCAAATTTGATCGCTGTGGCGGTTTTACGAATTTTAGACGTAAGGTGTTTTTGACAATATCCACTTTTAAGGACGGAAAACAAAACGCCTACTTTAAATTTCTCTCGCATCTGTGCCGATACTCCAGCCGCCTGCGCAAAGCGACCGCGGCACGCCTCGTAGGGAAGCACTATTTGGACGCTTTACTTAAAAACTCGCAAGGCAAGCTCTACTAATTTACGCATTTTTCCTTTAAATTTATCGGTAAATTTGCGGCTAGTAAGCAAATGGTTTAAAAATTAGATCAAATTTGTAGCAGATAAAGGCGAAAATACGCGCTAAATTTGAGATTATTATAAAATTTCGCCGAACAAATCAGGCTCGGGCGAGCTCAAATTTAACATCGCTTCAAGCTCCTCTTTTTGGCATTTAACGAGCGCGTAGTGAAAATTTGAAAGATTTTTTAGCTCGGCAAGCTCCTTAAATCTCATCGTAGCCGCCGCGCTTTCCGCAAAATCCTCCGGCACGCAGATCTCGATACCGCCGCTAAAATTTCGCGCTAGAAACGCCGCCTCCATATCAAAAAGCTCGTCGTCGCACTCAGCGATCAAGGCTTGAGAGCTCGCGCCAAAAGGTACGACGTGAAAATTTTTATTTATAAAAATAGGCTCAAAGTGCCCCAAATTTCGCGTGTCGCCGAGCTTAAAAGAAAATCCTGCACGGATCAGATACCTCAAAAGTCCGAAAAGATAGTGCGTAAAAACTTTAGGGAAATTTAAGTTTGGATAGTAAACGCCATCGCAAACGACGCTAGAGGCAAATAGCGAGCCGCCCTGCGCGCAAACCGCGTCCACATCGCTAAAAACTGTGTCGTAAAGCGGCGCGATCTTGGATAAAATTTTAAGATCGTCGGTGAAAAACAGATCCCCCGCGCCCGCTTTCATTATCTTTATAAAAAGCCGCGTCGCATCCTCAGGCAGCAAGCTAGCTACGTTGCCGTCAGAGTTTTTGCCTAGGCTCATGCGCGCGAGCAGGGCCTTTTGTACGGGATTAACTGAGCAAAATTTGAGATTTTTGTAACTAGCCTCAAAGCGCATTAGCCGCATCAGCGCGGCGCTCAGACTATCGACTTTGATAAAAGCGACCTCGGGATCGATGACCTCGCATCTTTGCTCGACGAGTACGGCATAGGCGCCGTTTGCGACGGCCGCGGCTATCTCGTCCGCGCCTGCGCCAAGCCCGATGTAGGCGTAGCCCTGGCGCACGTTTTTACTCTCAAACGCAAAGCCCTCCACGGCGCTGATGCTTGGTTTATTTAGCGCTTCGCCGTTGATGAGGCGCCTTAGGTTTTCGATATTCACGCCGTTTTAACCTATTTCTGAGCCGTTTTTGACCGCAGCCATCGGCGCGATGAGGCACAGCGACCCGTCTTCGGCGCTAAGAATCATGCCCTCTGATATATGGCCGAAAATTTTAGCGGGTTTTAGGTTTGCCAGCACGCAGACCTGCTTGCCGACGAGATCCGCCGGAGCGTAAAATTTAGCTATGCCCGATAAAATTTGACGCGGCTGCTCTTCGCCCAGATCGATCTTAAATTTGAGTAGCTTCTCGCTGCCTTCGATATTTGAGCACTCAAGCACCGTGCCTACTTTTATGACGCATTTTTTAAAGTCGTCGATTTTTATCTTCGCGTCCGATTTTTCTTGCGGCACAGGGGCGGTTTTGGCAGGTTCGCTCACGCTCGGCACCGCAGTCGCCATCAGCTCTTTTTCGATTTTTGGGAAAAGCGGCTGCGTTTTTTGCGCTTTAAAGTCTAAAATTTCGTTGTTTAAGATTATTTTTTCATAGGTAGCCGTCGATATCTCAAAACCTAGCGTCTGCGCGATCTTTTCGCAGGTTCTTGGCATCGCGGGGCTTAGCAGGACGGCCACGCGAGCTAGCAGGTTTGCACACAGCGATACGAGCGCGTTTGCTTCGTCTTTTTTGCCGTTTTTCATTAGGTTCCACGGCTCAAATTTAGCTATGCTCGCGTTAGCAAGCGTTAGCGCTTTAAAGAGCTCCTCGAGGTAGCGGTTCGTGGCGAAACTCTCTAAATTTTTGATAGCGTTTTGCAGGTGTTCGTTGCCGCTATCTAAAACCTCGCCGTAAAATTTGCGTAAATTTTCGCCCTTTATCTCAAAGTCCGAGTACTTTTCGCTCATGCCCACTATACGGCTTAAAAGATTGCCCAGATCATTGCTAAGCTCGGAGTTTATGCGCTCGATCATCGCCTTTTGCGAGAAGTCGCCGTCCTGCCCAAACGGCACTTCGCGTAGCATAAAGTAGCGGAAATTTTCCAGTCCGTACGCGTCTGCGACCTCGCTTGGGTTGATGACGTTGCCTTTGCTTTTACTCATCTTTTCGCCGTCTCTAGTCCACCAGCCGTGAGCAGCGACGCAGCGAGGCAGTGGCAGATTAAGGCTCATCAAAAACGCAGGCCAGTACACCGCGTGAAAGCGCAAAATATCCTTGCCGACGATATGCGTAGCACCCTTCCAGTAGCGCATCTTATCGTCGCCGCGCGTGTAACCAAGCGTGCTGAGATAGTTGATGAGCGCATCCAGCCAGACGTACATCACATGCTTTGGCTCGTTTAGGCTCGCAGGCAGCTTGATGCCCCACTCAAAGCTCGTGCGCGTGATCGAGAGGTCGCGCAGACCGCCTTTTACGAAGTTCACGACCTCGTTTTTCTTGCCGCGCGGCACGATACAGTCCTCGTTCTCCTCGTACCATTTTAGCAGCGCGTCTTGGTATTTTGAAAGTTTGAAAAAATAGCTCTCCTCTTTCACCAAATTCGTCGGCCTGCCGCAATCCGGACACCTCTCATCCTCTAAAAGCTGCGTCTGCGTAAAAAAGCTCTCGCAGCTAACGCAGTAGTACCCCTCGTACTCGCCCTTGTAGATGTCGCCTTTTTGATACATTTTAAGAAATGCGTTTTGCGCAGTGAGCTTGTGATAGTCGTCGGTCGTGCGGATAAAATGATCGTAGCTGATCTCAAATTTATCCCACAACTCCCTAAATTTCGCGCTTATCTCATCGGCATAGGCTTGCGGCGTGTAGCCCTTTTTTGCGGCGGCTTGCTCGATCTTTTGTCCGTGCTCGTCGGTGCCGGTCATAAAGTACGTGTCATCGCCCTTTAGCCTAGCAAATCTCGCCATCGTGTCCGCGATCACGGTCGTGTAGGCGTGTCCGATGTGCGGCACGTCGTTTACGTAATAAATTGGAGTCGTAATATAAGTCGTGTTCATATCTTTCCTTTTTAAATTTAAAAATCAAATCCGCCGCCGTCGCCTTTAGACATCGAGCTATATACGGCATCTACGTAGTTTTTGCGGGTTTTACACTCAAACATCGCCTCGCAAGCAAAGCACGAACTTAGCCCTTTTTCGCTCTGGCAAGCTTGCAAAATTTCTCTTTGGCGATCAAGCTCCAGCTCAAATTCGTCTTTTTGAGCTGCGTCCGCTGCGTGTTCGCTCATTTTGCGCTTCCGTAAAATTTATGCAGTAAATTTATCTCATCTTTGGAGCCGAAAAAGCAAGGCGTGGTTTGGTGGATTTTTTCCACTTTCATATCAAAAAGCGTTCCCGAGTATCCGTCGCTAGTCGCCCCGCCCGCGCGCTCGTAGATGAAGGCAAACGGCAGCACCTCAAATAGCGCTCTTAGCTTGCCCTTTGGCGCATCCGTCGTGGCAGGATAGCTAAATAGCCCGCCGCCTTTTAGTAAAATTTGATGCAGGTCGCTCACCATGGCGCCTGAGTATCTAAGACGGTACCCCTGCAAAAACAGCTCGCGGATAAATTTAGCGTGAGTTTCGCTCCAGCCCTTTTGCGTCGCGCCGGTGGCGTTTAGCTTGCCTTTTTGCTGTAGGCGCAGCTCTTTTACGAAGCTAAATTTGCCCTCGCGATTTAGGCGGTAGAGCTTCGGCACGTCCTCGCAAACGACCATCTCAAGGCGCGGCCCGTAGATGCAATAGATCGCCGCTTTTAAGTTTGCGGGCGAAATTTCATCCTCGTAGATGCCAAATATCGAGCCCACGGCAAAATTTACGTCCACCAAGCTCGAGCCGTCGAGCGGATCGTAAGCGATGATTAGGCGCGCATCTTTTCTAAGCTCCAGCGCCTCCTCTTTCTCCTCGCTGATTAGGGCGCGCACGAGCGGGTTTTTGCGAAATTCCGCCTCGATTATGGCGTCGCTTTTTACGTCGAGTTTGAGCTGCGTATCGCCCGTGCTGTTGTGATGATCTGTGTAGCCGAAGTCTGCGTATTTCAGCTCCTCGGCGATTTGTAGCGCGATATTTTGGATTGATTTTACGATCTCTTGCATTTTATTCCTTTACATTTTTTTGGCGTTTTTTAAGATCCATTCGCTAATGCCCGCAGCGTCGTTGATGTCAAAATTTACGCGGCAAAACTTATCCATCTGCTCGCCGCTTAAATTTGAAGCGATCGCGTCCGAAAAGGGCAGATAAGCCTGATCGATCCTGTCGCGAAACAGGCTTATGCGCGGCAGCGGCAGCGTCTTTAGCCCCTCTACGAGCAGGATATCGAAATCTCCGAGCATCCGCACGACCTCGTCGATTTGCATACAGCGCTGCGAAAAATAGCTCGTCCGCGTGGGGCTCATCACGACGGTCTCGGCGCCTAGCTCGCTAAATTTGGCGCTGTCCTTGCCCTCTACGTCAAAGCGCGCCTTGTCGCCCGGATCGTGCTTTACGATCGCAGTCCGAAGCCCGCTAGCGATAAAAATTTTAGCGATCTTGCAAATTAGCGTCGTTTTGCCGCTGTTGGAAGGGCCTGAAAATGCGATAGCAAGTCTTTTCATTTTTAAAATCCGGCTTTTTAAGATGCGCAATTGTAGCGAATTTAGCCTTTTAAAAAGCAAAATTCGTTAGAATGCGCCTAAAATTTCAAAGGAAGATCGATGAAAAAATTTTATTTTAACGGCGCGCTAAACGGCCTGCTAAAGGGCTCGCTCCTAGCCGCGCTGGCATTTTTTTTAAACTCCTGCTCCGCAAACGATCCCCGTCACGATCCGCTTAAAAACGAGTTTTTGGCCTACACGCAAAAATTTGAATCGGTGCGCGCGGGCGATCGCTATTTGGCAGTGGCGACCTATCTAAATCCCGTCGCGCCCGAGCTTAGAAACGCCGCTGGAGACGAGGTGTTTTTGCTCACCTCCTATCCTAAAGAGATTAAGATCCGCGCGGTGCAGATTAACGGCGCAAACGCAAACGTAGTGCCGCTGAGCGACAGAGATCCGCTTTTGCAAAAGGAGCTTTTTAAGATCGCGTGGTCAAGCCGCTACAAGATCACCGCGCCTAAGAGCGATAAGGACGAGCTGGTGCTTAGCTACCGCACCTCAAACGATCTGGGTGCCACGATGAAATTTCGTAAAATTTCAAAGTCGCTGTATTGGCAGCCGCAGATCGGTCTGAAAGATTAAAAGGAGAGAGGGTGGGTTACGACATAAGCTACCACGCGATTGGCAAAGATGAAATTTCGCAGTGGTATTTTAAGCCGCTAAAGCTCGCGCAGAAGGGGGATTTTGAGGCTATCGCCCAAATCGCTCGCGAAGCCCAGGCGGATGAATTTTATGTAGAAAAATACGCGGATGGCTTCCGCTCGGCGCTGCAGTACGGCACGCAGGGGATTTTTAATAAAACGCACGGATTTCACCTTGCCGTGGCGCAGGGCTATTTTAGAGAGTATTTTTACACGCGCGGCACGGCGTTTAGCTTTTTGGCTGAGCAAAGCTCTAAATTTAAATCCTACATAAGCGATTGGCGCGAGGTTTTGCCAAAGGAATTTTTAGCGGAATTTAGCGGGCAAATTCACAATGAGATCGTCGAAAACTATTGCTGCGGCGCGTATCTTGGCGCCGATAACGTGCAGAAACTGCTGCGCGATTATGAAGCGGACGGCGAGATAAAAGAGGCGATAGATGAGTTTTATGCGCAGAATTTGCCCGTGTTTTTAAACGCGCTAAATTTGGCTCGTGAGCTTGAAGTAGGGCTGCTTGAGGCTACCGAGGTGGTTGAGCCCAATCCGATCGATCTGAATAGGTCCGAGTCGTTTTCAAATCTTTTTAATTGCGATACGCAGGGCGCGCTGATCTATGCGGAAATCGCCGCGCAGCAAGTCAGCGAAGCGATAGAGCGAGATAAGGCGGCGCACGGTAGGGACGAAAAACATAGCGACGAGAATCACGCCTCGCATAATGGCAGTAAAAAATCACTTTTTGATAAGATCAAAGGGGTTTTTAAATAGCAAATTTAGTCAGTAAATTTTGAAATAAACTTATGAAGTAGACCTTAAAATTTGCGCTGCGAGTAAAGCGTGTTTTTAAATTTACGAATAAAACTGTGCATTTTTACCCGAAAGATACGATAGGCGAGCAATTACGCGGTGCCTATACTCGCCTTGTGCAAGCGAAATAAAATTTCGCCGAGCAAAAGCGATGACCTGTCTAGAATCATCGCTTTTGCTCGGAGTCAGCAGATCTTGCAGTTCTTGTCGTACCGAGATTTTCGCGTGCGAGTCTAAGATATGCGAGTAGATGATGAAATTTTCGAGCACCTTTTTGCCGATGTCGTTAGCTAAAAAGGGCATAAATTGCATTACCCCAAGGGTGTATGAGATAGAAACGGCGCTTCGGATAAAGCAGCTCTCTTGGCACACAAGCGCTAAAATAAACGCCTTGCAGCGATTGTCGCCGTCACCGATATACTCCATAAACGGCATCGGATAGAAGCTGTCCTTGCCGTAAGCCGTCTATTTAATATTTAAATTTCTGTAATTACGAAATCGCTTTTGAAATAACTGCTGAATATACTATTTTTTTACCTCTTTCTATTTATTGCCATTTTCCATTTTATTGGGTAAATGAACTTGATCAGATAAGAATAAAGTTTAATTGCTTGATATGCGATGTGGCTCGATTGATGGGACTTTGAACATCGATTGGCGATCGTTTATGTGATCCATGTGGTTTTTGCGGCGCTTTGCTCAGAGACTTTGTGCGGATGCTTACCTAAATGATGAAAATCGTCGCACAATATCCGGAAGTGCCTGGTATGCCGGTTTTCATGAATATTCGAGGAATAGATGTTATGCATGGCGATACCGTTTTGTCTGCTATTCAGGGCGATATTACGCGCCTGGAGGTCGATGCCATCGTGAATGCGGCCAATTCGACGTTGCTTGGCGGCGGCGGTGTTGATGGCGCAATACATCGTGCGGCAGGGCCGGATTTGCTGGCCGAGTGTAGAACATTAGGCGGTTGCCAGACGGGTGAGGCGAAGATGACACAGGGTTATCACTTGCCGGCGCGTTATGTCATTCATACCGTCGGCCCGGTTTGGCGTGGTGGCGGGTATGGCGAATCGGCATTGCTGGCGGCCTGTTACCGGAATTCGTTGTTATTGGCGGCAGAACGGCGGGTGTCGAGTATTGCTTTTCCCTGCATCAGTACGGGTGTGTATGGGTATCCTTTTGAGGCGGCGGCCGATCTGGCGCTGGCGAGCGTGCGTGCAACTTTGCTGGAGATAGACGCCATGCCGAAAATGTCGAAAATCTGCAAAGTCGTGTTCTGCTGTTTTTCGCAGTCGGATTATTTGTATTACGCGCGCTGCCTGGATGTCGGTACGGATTCTCGAAAGCAGGGAGATGCGCTATAGTCAGTCCGCTCCCGCAGCTCTGAGCCTGCGGCGCACGTCCCGATTCTGAGGGCGATTGCGTCATCCGCCTAACGATCTGGGTGGGTGATTCCCATGAAAAATTTGTCGCTTCCTTGCTCATATCTATCGGGCAAAAAAACAGGATCGTCAGGATAGAAATACCCAGATGCGCCGCATTCAGCGGGTTTGGGTTCGGGAATGATCGGGAGAGGGCGGGAAAGCGCTCCTGAAACCCAGGTGTTTAGTGGGATGTCTGGTGAGGTGTTTGTCGAGATAATTATTTAGTGGAGGGATCATGAAAGAGCTTGTTTATCGATGGGTGGCAATCGCTCTATGCGGGCTATCTGCTTCGTTGGCTTTTGCGGCAGAGGGTAGTACTGCGGACGAAGTGCGCAAGGCGTGGTTGACGGGTAAGCTGTATGGAAACGATAACGATGGCGCTTCCCTGCGGCGGGTTACGATCAGCGAAAGTTCGCCAGGCAGTTTTTCCGTGCAGATCGACAATCAGTTCGGTTTTCAGTGTGCGCTGGTTTTTGGCGACGATGGGCATCCGCGGCAGTTGTCAGACTGTACGTCAAAAGGCGTTCGTGAAGGGAACAAGAATGATGAATGGTTCGTCAAGGAGCCGCAGGTCATCGATCTGAACTGCGCTAAACTGGCCAAAGAGATCGTATGCAAAGGACGCTACGTGCTGGCTTCGGGGAATTTCGTGCTGGGGCCTTCGGAAATGACCATCGCCATGCCGCGCACGGCGCTGCCGCAGACCAAGGCGGGGTTGATCAACCAGCCAACACTGGCGTATTGCACAGCCAGCAATGTCAATGTGCGGAGCGAACCTTCCACAACGAGCGATGTTGTCGGGCAACTCGGTGCGGGGCGCGTGGTGTTGATCAGTTCGTGGAACGGAGAAAATGGCGCCTGGTACAAGGTGGATTTGCCCGAGGAAAAAGGTTCGGGCTGGGTGTTTGGCGAGTACCTGACCCTTCCCGATGCACCGATGCCGTATTTGGCGCAGATTCTACTCGATTTTGGCAATACGCCGGCCAAGGCGCAGGCTTTGTTTGGGCCGCCTGCCAAGGTCGTGCAAACCACGCTGGAAGCCGGGGGTAAGCACGTTAATCAGGAAACCTTGTTCTATCCTGAGCATCAGGCTGTGTATGTGGGCGGTGCGCTTTCCCGCATTGTTCTTGAACCAGAAAGCTCGTTGACGCTGGGTCGCTGGAAACTCGGGCAATCGACAGCATCTTTGGCGCCATTGGGTGATGCCGAGAAAAAAGGGGGGGAATGGTCATTCACCATTTCTCCTTCAGATACGCTTCGCTTCAAAATCCGGCAAAATAAAATTGCTGGCGCGGAGTACGTGAAAACCCCGGGTGATTAAGCAGAAGACGGGGCAATGCGCAGACACCTATTGAACACGTATTGGAAATACATCGCTATGCTATGAAAACGGCTATTTCAGGATTACGGGCAATCACGCTCTCTTTTGCCCTGCTGTTGGGGGTATATCTCCTCACGGCGTTGCTGGCGAATATCGTCAGTCTCGCGGATGCTGCGGATCGCATGCATGGCGGCAGCGGCGTATTCATATTCTGGGGGTTGCTTTCCCTGTCGTTCTTACTGCTGGTTGCGCCTTTCGCACTCTTTTTCCGTTTGCCTAAAGCGCTGACGCCGCCACCCAGTGTCGCTGATCCAGCGTATGAGGCATTTTTACAGGCATTCATTGCGCGTCTGCGAGTCAATCCGCTGCTTGCCGGGGTGACGATTAACAATGAGGCGGATGTGGTCAGCGCTTGTGCCAAACTGGAAAAGACCGTCGATGAATTGATCAAGGAAACGGCCAGTACGGTATTTGTCAGTACGGCGGTCATGCAGAATGGCCGACTGGACGGGTTGATCGTATTTTTTACGCAAATCCGTCTCGTTTGGCGGATTGCGCAGGTATATACGCAGCGTCCGTCGCCGCGCCAGATGCTGTATCTCTACAGCAATGTCGGCATGAATGCGTTGGTGGCGGAAAATCTTCAGGAGATCGAGTTTATGGAGATTGCTGCACCGATCGTGACAGCGATTGTCCCTTCGCTGAAAGGTGCTTTGCCCGGATTTCAGGGGGTTTCGACGCTGCTGGTCAATAGCCTGGCAAGCGGCTGTTCGAATGCGTTCCTAACGTTGCGTGTTGGCCTGATGGCGCGGGTGTACTGTGCGTCTCTAACCCGACCGGAACCGTCTGCGCTCAAGAAAAATGCGACCGTTCTGGCCATGGGAATGGTTGGCGGCATTGCCAGAACGCAGGGTGAACGCGTGGTCAAAAGTTCATGGCATGCCGTTAGCCGGGCAGTTGGCTCTGCTATGGATGCTTCGGTTGAGACAGTAAAAAGCACAGTCGGCCAGACTACTGATGTCGCCGTGGAGGCGGCCAGGTCGGTTGGCGGCGTCTTCAGCCGTACCTGGGGATCGCTAAAATCCTCGTTGTCGAAGAAAACGGACAGAGAGCCAGAATCTTCAGAACGCCGATAAAAAAATCCCGCGTCGGTTTGACGCGGGATAAATCTCATCATTGCGATGAGTCAGGGAGGGTCAAATGTTGCCAGCAAGGAGTGCTAAGACAACGCTTGCAGTATAAGGCGTAAAAGTGTGTTATTGGCTTGCTGTCTGCGGCAAATGCGCATGAGTTATACATACGTTGGGTAACCCCGGTTTGCCGTTTGTGCCATACATGGATCCCGGCACTGTGTTTGAGTCATCCAGCGTAGAATCGTAACGATTCTGTGTGAAAGTTAGGAAAGGGCGGCGATGCGTGCGCGTGCAATCAAGTTGATGCTGGGCATAGGATTGATGGCGGCCAGTCTGTCCCTATATGCCCAGGGTGTGTATGTGACGCGGGGTGCCAACGGGCCGGTATTTTCCGACAAGCCACAGCCCGGCGCCAAGGAAATGCGCTTGAAACCATTGAATGTGGTGCCGGCGCAAAAAGTACCCCAGGAAAAGACGGCATCTGGCACGTCAGCCGGTACACTGCAAGAACGTGCGGGAAAGCAGGCAGTACCTGAAGATACGCCTTATCGAACATTCTCGATCTTATCTCCGGAGCAGGATGGTAGTGTTGTTGCCAATACCGGCAGTTTCACGGTGCGGCTGGCGGTCGATCCGCCATTACGGCTTGGCGAGGGGCACGCATTCGTGATCAGCCTCAACGGGCAGCCTGTCGGGCAGCGTTTTACTGCTACTGAATTCATGTTTCCGCCCGAGTTCTGGGGAGGCGTACCGCCCATCAATCAACGTGCCCAGCTCGACGTCAGTATCGTGGATAGCGCCGGGCGAATCATCATGCATGCGCAGCCTGCGGTATTTTTTATGCGTTATACAACGGTGCTACAGCGGCCTCATTCACTGCCTCCACCGTATCCGCCACCTCCTCCGTATCCCATGTACCCGCCGCCTCCACGGGGTAGGCCGCCGATGTATCCGCCACCGGCGTCTCATCCGCTTCCCCCCCCATCTGCACCGGCGTATATCCCGCCGTGGAAGCCGGCTTATCCCCGTCCGCTGTTTCCTGGCAGCCGTGTGGTCGAAATGCCGCCCGGCACACCGCCACAAACACCGGACAATCGCGGAAATCACAGAGAGCGCTGGAGCAGATAGCGTGAAATAGCGTGAAGTAATTTGTAGCGTGTGTAGCGTGGAGCCTGCGGTTCTGCGTATCATGGCAATGAAGGTCTGGAAGGCTGTGAATGCGGAACACCTACAAATACAGGACGTGAGCGTACCGGCGAATACTTTTATTACAGGCATTGCCGGTATCGGCGGCTACCTGCCGCTGCCGTTAGTTGCTTTAGTTTCCCCCTTTGTCTGGCTCGCGGATTCCCCTGAACATATGAAGTAGGGAGGCGTTGCGGTGCGCTGAACGCTTCTGCCAGGTATGCAATTTCCGTTTGCGATGAAGTGATTGCATGCCGCTCGCGGTTTTCCAGCTTGCCGGAAAGCGTGTTCGGCTTATAATACGCGCGCTTTATCCAGCTCGCGCCCCTGTAGCATGAAGGTCGTGCAGTTGATTTGTAATCATCAGGTCGTGGTTCGATTCCGCGCAGGGGCACCAGGGCGAAGCAAAACAGCTGTTCAAGAATATTCAGCATGCTTTTATTTCAGCGGCGCGGTAAACGTAGGCAGTGTGGTGCGGCTGTGCTGAAGTGTAATGCGCCATGACCAAACTCAGGCAGACCCGGCAGATGATCGACGCGGCCATGGCAGACGCACAACGGCCGGCGTTGGCGCTTTCCGGTGGTAAGGACTCGCTCCTTTTATTGGCTTTGTGCAAACCGTATCGTAAGCGTTTGCATGTCGTCTGGGCGCGGACAAGCGAAACGTTTCCGCACATGGTCGATTTTATGCGCGAAGCAACGCGCGGTTGGGATTTCCAGGAACTGGTCAGCGACCAGTCTGCTTATTTTGCGACGCACGGTTTCCCGTCGGCGCTGATTCCAGTGCGGCACCGACCGCACGAGAAAAATCCGGGAATCCTCATTCAGTCCAACGGGTATTGCTGCAAGGCGCTCCAGTACAAACCCTTGGCGCGCTATCTCAAAGAGTACGGAACCGATCTGGTCTTGCACGGGCAGACGGCCGAAGATCTGCTGAATCATAAAACCTCATTTCCAGCCATGCTGAGCCCTTTGCCGCGTAGGCGGATTGTGGCGCCTTTGCGTGACTGGACGGCTGAGGAGGTACTGGCCTATTGCCAGCGACGGCGTGTGCCATTGCCTGAGCAATATGCTACGGGCTTGGCCGATTCGCTGGAATGCTGGAACTGTACCGTGCGCATTGATCTGGCTCGTTTTCGCTGGATGCAGGCGCATTACCCGGTACTGGCGGAAAAACTCGGCGCTTTGTTGGGATCGGTCTATGGTGCGGCGATTACCGATTACGAAACGCACATCGCCCCGGTGCTTGATGCCGCCAGAAATAAGGAAAAAGATCAGAAAACCAAGGTGGCTACGGCCTAGCGGCTGGTGTTAGCTGAATGCTGGTCTGTGCGCACCGCATCTGCCCAGCAGTTGGGTGTTTCGTAGAGCCTGACGCGTTCTAGCCGCAGATGGTTGCCAAAGTTGTCGCAGAATATATGGTCGAGAATGGCAAAAGCAGTTTCGGCCAGATTTTCTGCCGTTGGAATACATTCGAGAACGACGGTTTTGTGGCCGGGCAGCGTTTTCAGGAATTCGACGACGGCCGTATCGCCGGCATAAACGAGAAAAGCATGATCCCAGTGGTCGACCAGATGCCGTTTTGCCAGCGTCTTGATGTCGGCAAAATCCATCACCATACCGTTGGCTGCTTCGCCGTCATGGCGGATGATGTTGCCGGCCAGGGTGATTTCGAGAACGTAACGATGACCGTGAAGATGACGGCAATGGCTTTTATGATCGGGGATACGGTGGCCGGCGTCAAACTCCAGGCGGCGAGTGATGAACATGGGAAAATCCGGAGGAAAAATCAGCGCGCTGATTATATCGGAATCGCCATGACTGTTTTTGAAAGCGCATGTGATCTGTAGGCGTGTATGGCGGTGCGTGCAAGCATTCGACTATCCGACCATCGACTATCATTACATTTTTGATTACCCCGTAATATCTGTCACATACCATGCTGACCGTCTCCGACCATCGCCGCGACAGCGCCGGAATGACTTATGTATACCCTGTCGTTTCTCGCCGCGCGGGCGGTGTTTCCGTCGGCATCAACCTCAATACGAATAACGCCTGCAACTGGGCGTGCCTGTACTGCCAGGTACCGGAGCTGAAGCGGGGCGGGCCGCCGCCGATCAATCTCGACCGGCTGGAAATGGAGCTTCGCTGTTTTTTGCGGGAAGCCGTACATGGGGACTATCTGGTGCGCAACGCGCCGCCAGAAGCGCGCCGCCTGGTGGATGTGGCGTTTTCCGGGAATGGTGAGCCAACCAGTGCGGTCGAGTTTGCCGATGCCGTGTTGCGGCTGGAACGTGTATTACAGGATCTTTCACTGCTCGGCGTACTCAAGGTACGCTTGATTACCAACGGCAGTTTGATGCATCGTGAAAACGTGCAATTAGCCCTTGCCCGTATCGCCCGGCTGGGCGGTGAAGTTTGGCTCAAACTGGATCGGGCGACGGCTGCGGGCGTGCGCCGTATCAACGGCGTCGGCCATTTTTCATCGGCACGGCTGTGCGCAACGGTGCGTCAGTGTGCGCAACTTGTACCCATCTGGATTCAGACGTGCTGGTTCGCGTTGGACGGCGAAGCGCCGTCGACGCTGGAACAAGACGCCTATTTAGCGTGCATTGACCTACTGCGGCCGCATATTCAGGGGGTGCTGCTTTATGGGCCGGCCCGCCCTTCCTTGCAGCCTGAATCGTTTCGCATCTCTGCCGTGCCTCCGGAGATCATGCAGGGTGTTGCAGACAGGATCGAAGCGCTTGGCATCAAGGTCATCATGACGCCCTGAATGCGCGTGAACGTAAAGTCGTGTAATGGTTGATGTAAAGCGTAGGCATCGTAAAAAATCAGTTTTGGGCATCTGCCCAGTGATGGAATTCGGGTAGAATCCGTTGCGTTTATTGATAGAGAATGGATCAGGAATGGCATTAATCGTCCAGAAGTTTGGCGGCACTTCGGTAGCAACGACCGAACGTATCAAGAATGTGGCAAAGCGCATTGCCCGCTGGAAGAAGCGGGGCCATGATGTCATCATCGTCCCGTCGGCCATGTCCGGGGAGACGAATCGCCTGATTGCACTGGCTAAAGAAATCTCTGCCTCGCCCGATCCGCGTGAACTGGATGTGATTGCCTCAACCGGCGAGCAGGTGACGATCGGCCTGCTCTCCATGGCATTGCAGGAACTGGGGCTGAAAGCCAAGAGTTATACCGGTCCGCAAGTCAAGGTATTGACGGATAGCGTATTTACCAAGGCGCGTATTCTGAAGATCGACGATGCGCTAATCCGTAAGGATCTGGACGCGGGTTATGTCGTTGTCGTCGCCGGTTTCTTCGTCGTCGCTGCTGCGTTCCCAATATTCGTT
>CALHQN010000211.1 GCA_938036585.1 uncultured Campylobacter sp. | reverse complement strand
TCATTGCGGCGCGGGGGCTGAATTTTCGCTGCGCGAAATTTTAAATTTTATTCAACATACCGCGCGGCGCGGATAAGCTAGCGAGCCGAGCTTGAGGTTTTAGATAAAATTCGACCTTGTACGGGCTCTTTTGTGAGATATGAAAGTGCGGTTAAAATTCCTGCAAGCAGCGTAAGAACAGGCTTTAGCCGCGAGCGCAGGCTGTGGGCTATTAAATTTCTTGCTAGCTAGGCAAAAAGCGTATTCCGCCCGCCAAAACTAGCGATTGTCGTATCAGTTGAAATCGGCAAACTTACCTTCAAATATGAGTTTCGGTGCCGTTTTCCGACGGAATATCGGTCGAAATCAGTGTACTTCGTCTTTGGATATTTAGTTTTGCACCGTCTAAAATATCAATCGAAATCGGCGGTTTTTCCTCGCTGATCAAGCAAGCTTGCTGCCGCGTTAATCAAACAGCGAGGGTTGCAGCGATTTGATCTTGTAGCTTGCACGGTGAAACGGCGTGAGTCCGTACCGCTCGATCGCCGCGATGTGCGCACGCGAGCCGTAGCCTTTGTTTTGCGCGAAGCCATATTGCGGATAGCGCTGCGCGAACTCATGCATCGTGCGGTCGCGCGTGACCTTGGCAAGGATGCTCGCCGCGCTTACTTCGGCGATTTGCGCGTCGGCCTTTACGAGCGTCTGAAGCCCGCGTACGCCGAAGGTTGCGTTGCCGTCGTAGATGATCTGTCCGCTAAAATCCGCAAAATACGCGAGAATCTGCTCAAGCGCCGATCTTAGACATGCGCTTAGTCCGATCTCATCGACCTGTGCGCTTGAAATTTCGATGATTTTGTAGCGCGAGTTTTCGATGATCTGAGTGTAGAGCTCCTCGCGGCGCTTTTCGCTTAGTTTTTTACTATCGGCAAGTCCTGCGATCTCGCGCGCTAGCACGCAGCCCGCAACGCAAAGCGGTCCTGCAAGACAGCCGCGCCCCGCCTCGTCGATGCCGCAAATTTGCCCGCTCACTGCGCGTCCTTTCGCACGACGGGCGCAGTCCCGCTTAGCAGGTCGTGCAAGTTCAGCCCGTCTTTGCGAAAAAAGCAGATCAAAAGCCCCACGACGCTAAAGCCTGCAAATACGAAGCATCCAAAGCGAGCTAGCGCCCTAAAAAAGCTTACTTTGCGTCCGCTGCAAACGTCGATGAGATAAAGCCCTGCGAGCTTGTAGCCCGGCGTCTGGGCGCTGCGGGCGTAAAATGCCGCGCAAATCGCGCCGTATGCGAGCCAGATAAGCGCGATCGCGGTCTGGTTGCGCCACAGAGCCTCTTTCGAGCCCAAGACGAGATAGGTAACGCCGTAGAATAGGGGCATCGCGATGATGAAAAGATCGACGATGAAGGCTTTCACGCGCAGAAAAATCGGTGAAATTTTAGCTTTTTGTTTTGCCATTTTGATCCGTTTCGGATTAAATTTTAAAATTCTGTCGCGCTAAAGCCGAGAGAATAAAAATTTAATCTCGTTGCAGTTTGTTAGCGGCAAATCGGCACCTAGTTTCCGCGACTGCCCGGCTTGATCGCCTTGCTTCCGGCAGCGCAGAGCGGGCAGGTATCGGGCTCGTAAATTTCAAACTCGAAATTGCCTAGCGCAAAAAACGGCTTATCCGAGGGCAGCTTGGCGCCCTCTTTTGCACTGCTGCCCGCTAAATTTGCGACTTTGCAAAATCCGCGATTGGCAAGTGCGGCAAAGCCCACGACCTCTCCGCCGAGGTCTTCGATGAGCCTTGCGCTCTCAAGAGCCGAGCCGCCCGTCGTGATGATATCGTCGCAGACGATAAATCTCTCGCCCTTATGCACTTCAAAGCCGCGGCGCAGGCTCATTACGCGCTCGACTCGTTCGGTAAAGATGAAGCGCTTTTTTGCTGCGCGAGCTAGCTCGTAGCCAGCTAAAATTCCGCCCAGCGCGGGCGAGCAGACGCTGTCAAACTCCACGCCCGCCCTTTTGATAACGGCGGCGAGCTCGTCTGATAGCTGTTCCGCGAGCTGCGGATCCTCAAGTACTTTGGCGCTTTGCAGATAGAATTCCGAGTGGTTGCCGCTTGAAAGCAGAAAATGTCCCTGTAGATACGCGCCCGCGCCTCTGTAAATTTGCTCTAAATCCATCCTTTTCCTTTCTAAATTTGGCGGAATTTTATCTCAACCGCGCTTAAGAGACTATTTTTCTAAAACGATTGCGCCGTCGAAGCTTTTAACTTCATAGCCGCTCTCGCTGAAGTTTACGCTAAGGCGCTCAAAAATGACGAGGCGACCCCCGCCCTCTACCTGCAAAATGCGCGGCGCGAGCTTTTGCACGAAGTCCTGCGTTTGCTCGGTATCCGGATCCGCTCCCGCTTCTTGCAGCGCGCGCCTAAGATGCGCGTTCATATCTATCTGCTCGTCAAATCCGTCCGCCGTAACGCGGCATTTGGCGCTACAGTAAACCTTACCGTCCAAGGCGATCATGCTTTTATATTTTGAAATATCAAATCGCGTTACGTTTAAATTTAGCCAAAAGTTTTTGCTATAAAATTTTGAATAGCTCGAATAGACCTGATCGTCCAGAAGCTGCGGGATCGGTTTAAACTCGCCGCTGTTTCTTCTGATAACGCCCGCGAGGTCGCGTAGCTTGCTAAGACTGTCTTGGTCGATCTTGCGGAGTTGAGTTTTAAAATTTTGCGGCGTTATATCTAGTTCGCTAACGAGCGCATTAAAGCGCGGAAGCTGCGAGTTTAGCGTGATTTGCTTCGCGTCGATGACGAAAAATAGCACGATTAGAGCAGATGCGAACAAAACGGCGACCGCGCGGTATGAAAATAGAATTTTGCTCAGCCTCATTGCATAAATGACGCTCGCAAGCATGGCTAGTCCGCAAAGATAGATGCGCTCCGGCGTAAGGCCGTATTCGCCGACGCGCTCCGTGATACCCAGCCACAAAAGCGCGATCGGCGCTACGGCAAGAAGCGCGAAAAAGCGGTAAAATTTTTCCCATCTGCTATGCAGCGACGCCAAAAAGAGCGCCTGCAAAATAAAGCCGCAGGCGAGGTAGCTAAGCACGATGTAGGCCACTCCGCCGCGCGGCAGACCGCTGAATAGCGCGATGTGCACGATATAGGCGTAAAGGATGATCGTATAAAGCGCGAGTGCGGGCGTGAGCAAAAAATATAAAATTTTTTCTAAAAATTGGGCGTTTATGGCTTTCGGCTCGTCCTCATTCGCCATAAAAATCCACGAGCTAAGCGCAAAGAAGCAGATTGTGTAAAATTTTTCCTCCGGCGGCCACGGAAATCCGAATAGATACTCAAGTCCGTTAAAAACCAGCACGCAAACGAGCAGGAACACAAGTGCTACGATCGCGGCGAGGGCTAAATTTAGGAGTTTTTGCAGCGCAGCGCGGACGAAGCTTTCGTTCTCTTTTAAAAAGTCGTCGCTAAGTAGCAGCACGAAGGCTACTACGAATAAAACTAAAGACTGCGTGCCGTTCGGGTCGTATAAAACCAGCGCAAGCGTACCTACAATCGGGATCAGTGCGGCTGCGGCATAGGCTAGCTTCGCGCGGCGGCAAAGATAGATCGCGATCAAAAATATAGGCAGATGGAGGTAAATTTCGTGCGAGGTCGTCTCGTTGCTATAGCCTTCTAAAATATAGGTCGGCGAAACGGCGTAAAGCAGGGAAAAAGCGATGATGACGCAGGATTCGATCTTATGAGCTTTGAAAGTGCGTTTAAAAGAATGGAGCATCTGCACGACGAGAGCTCGGCGCGGCTCGGAGTCCTGGGGCGCGCTGCGCGGGAAGAGTAAATTTATGAAATTAAAGTGCAAATGCGCTCCTTCGGTGATTTGCGGTAAAGTTTAGCGGGCTGCAAGACTTGGAGCCGAAGCGGAGCAGATATGGCCCCGCTTTGATATAAACGCCGAATTCTTTGTGGGCGAAACGGCGCGGCTAAAGGATAAAATTTTATAAATTTAGACCTTCAAAAGCTCGGCTTCTTTAGCCTTGACTGCGTCGTCGATCTTGCTTGAGTAGGAGTCGGTGATCTTTTGCACCTCGTCGTAGCCTTTTTTGGCGTCGTCTTCGGAGATCGCTTTGTCTTTTTCGAGCTTTTTGATTTCGTCGTTAGCGTCTTTGCGAACGTTGCGAATGCCGATTTTGGCCTTCTCGCCCATCGCTTTAGCCTTTTTAGCGTTTTCTTGGCGTTGCTCGACCGTCATCGGCGGGAAAAAGAGCTTCACGCTCTCGCCGTCATTAGTTGGGTTTACGCCGATATTTGCCGCTGCGATCGCGCTTTCGATCGTCTTTAGCATCGGTTTTTCCCACGGCGTGATTGAAATCGTTACCGCATCGGTCGAAAGGACGGTCGCGACCTGATTTAGCGGAGTTTGCGAGCCGTAATAATCCACGAAAATATGATCTAGGATCGCCACGCTCACCTTGCCGGTGCGTAGCGTCGTAAAGTCCTTTTTCAAAGCCTCGATAGCTCGATCGCCGTTTGCTCTTTGCTCTTTGTAGATAGCTTCTAGCATTCAAATCCTTTAAATAAAATTTGCGAAATTATAGCGTTAAAAAAATAAGAATAGCATTTAAAAGCGCGGATTTTGCGCTTTTAAATTTTAAAATTTAGAGTTTATTTAGTTGTGTTTTGATCTGCGGAAGCGGCGCTTGCGTTGGTATCGCTTGCGGCGCTTGATGCTTGCGATTCGGCAGGTGCGGTAGTATCGGTCGCAGGAGCTACGGGCGCTTCGATCTTCGGAGCTGTTGAATTTGCTTCGCTGCTATTTACTGGATTTGCTTCGGTGCTTGCCGGAGAGAAATTAGGCTTTGCGCCGGGAGCCGGGATGGACGGCACGCCCGGAACGGCGTTTGGCACGGATTTGGTAGCATTTGCTTCAATCTTTACGCGATCTACGACGGAGGTCTTGGCGTCTTGCTGATAGAAATACGCAAGCACGAGTGTATTTATCACGAATAAAATTCCCATAAATGCCGTAAATTTAGCTAAAAATCCCGCCGGGCCCTTCGCTCCGAATAAGCTTTCGTTGCTTCCGCTGTATGCGCCAAGTCCTATGGATGAGCTTTTTTGTAATAAGACCGAAACGGTGATGATGACGGCAAAAACGACCTGCAAAACCAAAAATAACGTAGTCACTATAAAAACCTTTTGAAAAAATTGAATTCGCGATTATAATAAAAGATTTATAAATTTTAAGTTAAGAGTGCACCGCGCGAAGCGGTGCATAGAATTTAGTCTCTACTTGCGCCGAAAATTCTTAGCAGTGCAAGGAAGAGATTGTAGATGTTTAGATACATACTCACGGCGGCCATTATAGGTGAGGCATAGGTGCCGTTTATGATATTTTTAGTATCGTAGATGATATACATCGAAAAGACTAAAGCCGAAAACGCCGCAATCGCTAGATCAAGCATAGAGCTTCTGAAAAAGAAATAGTTCAAAAGACTTAGGCCGATAATGGCTATAAGCGATATAAATAGCGGCTTGCCCCACGAATCGAAGCGGGTTTTGGTGTTTATCGCATAAACGGTAAGCGCGCCGAAAACCACTGCAGTAGTTATGAAAGCCTGCGTCACTACGCTGCCTGCGCCTGCTGCGATATATATAGCGATCAGTTTGCCTATAGTAAGACCGGTGATAAAGGTAAATGCAAAAAGCAAAATCAGCGCGATCGTGTTGGCGCCGCGACTTACTGCTGCTTGCATACCAAATATCAATCCCATCAAAACTATTAGATATACGATCGGATTAAGAGCTAGGCTAATACCGAAATTCATCGCCACGAAAGCTCCCGCGGTAGCGGCCACCATAGAGGCGGTTAAAAGCGCGTAGGTTTCCTTGATGTTCTTAGATATCCGTCCTTGATCCAGCGACGCGTCAGATACTTCGTATCCGTCCGCATAATTTCGTCTGTCATATAGACTCATGTTTGTCTCCTTCTTATGGTTTATGAGCGGGGAGTTTAGCGAAAATTTGGTAAATATATAATTAAAAATTTCCGGAATTCTATCTATTTATGAAAGTGATATATAATTTCCGACTTTTTTAAGGAGAAAGTATGCCTAGCCAGTTAATAAGCGGAGCTATTAAATTTATGGAAGAAAATTTCGCCGAGCATGCCGAGCTTTTCGGTACTCTCGCGAACAAACAAAAACCTCATACCCTTTTTATCGGATGCTCCGACTCGCGAGTGGTGCCGAGCCTGATTACTTCAACACTTCCTGGAGAGCTTTTCGTCGTGCGAAATATCGCAAACGTCGTGCCGCCGTATCGAGTTAGCGAGGAGTACGTATCCACGACTGCGGCGATCGAATACGCGCTGTATTCGCTAAATATCAAAAATATCATCGTTTGCGGGCACAGCAACTGCGGCGGTTGCGCAGCACTATTTTACGACGCCAAAAAACTTGAAAAAATCCCGAATGTGGTGCGCTGGCTAAATTTAATGCAGCCGGTGAAGGATCAAATTTTAAAAATTCCAAATTTAAACGCAGATAAGCGCGAATGGATCGCCGAGCGGCTAAACATCATAAATTCCATGCAGAATTTACTTAGCTTTCCCGGGATTAAAGAGGCGTATGAAAGCGGCGAGGTTAAAATTTACGGCTGGCATTATGTGATCGAAACGGGCGAGCTTTTTAATTACGACGAAAAAGAGGCGCATTTTATTCTTTTAAACGAGGACGCGGGGCTATGAAAAGATCGATAATCTGCTTTTTGGCAAGCTGCCTTTTATTTACGCTGGGCGCGGCGGAGGATTCAAATTTAACCAATTTCGTAGAGAGCAATTCGACCGCCGCGAGCGAAACAAATTCTACGGTCGAGCACAATAAAACCGAGATCAAAAAAGAGGTAACGAAAATCCTATCCAGCTCGCTGGGAAGCGAAGACGGCAACAAGAGCGAAGTGATAGATCTAATCGCGGAAAAGGTCGCTAAAACCGAGACTTCGCAGAAAAAAAGCGCAAGCGACGTGACACTGATTTCGGTCGTAAACGAGATCAAAAAGTTAAATTTACAAAAAAACTCCCTGCTCGCAAGCGGCGATAAAAATGCGAGCAAAAACGAGCTGGACGCGATCGAGAGAAACAAAGCGAAGCTTTTCGATCGCCTGCCTTTTGCTATTACGCAGCAAGATATGGATATCGAAGCGGTGATGTCCTACGCCGAGAATAAAAAGAGCATCCAAAGCACGCTTAAAAAATACGCCAAAAGGCAAAATTCCCCCGAGTATATCAACGCGAGCGCGGATCTTGAAAAGATGGAGATGTCGGAGATCTTTTATACTTCGCTTATGAAGATTGAAAATATGTTTGTAAACGGCGCCAATAGAAGCGAGCTGGAGAGTGAGCTAAGCGGTACGCTATTAAATTTACAAACGAGGGATTTTTCCAAGCTTGCCGATCTGAAAAATAATCTAAGCAATCAAGGGCAGGTGGACGCCTTAGATGCCAAGATAAACGATTTGAAAAACGATAAGCAGACTTACGACGAGGTGCTTGAGTATCTCGCGCGAAACAGCGATCTGCTCGCGACTAACGTAGTTTTTACGAGTCTAAATTTTAAATCAGTGATCGATTATATCAACGATAAAATTCCGTTTAAACTCAGCCACGTAAATTTCGGTAAGTTTATTCTAATCACGCTGATTACGCTGTTTTTCTACTCGCTTCGTAGATTGCTAGCCAACATCATCTATTTTATTTTCAAATTTTTCAGCAAGGGTTTTTCTTTAGATAGCGAAACGATAAAAACTCAGGTCGTGGATATCATAAAGCGTCCGATGGGCGTTTTGCTTATCGCTTACTCGGTGGATATCTGCCTTAGCATCTTTTACTATCCCGCACCGGTGCCGATTAAATTTGCAAATTTATTCTCGATAATCTACGTCGTGCTTTGGGCGTGGCTCGTAATCGAGATCATCGACGGCTACGGTATCGTCGTGCTCGGAAACATCACGAAAAAAGGCGTCAGAAAAGACGTCATAAATTTGGTCGTTAAAATTTTATACGTCATCGTAGTCATCATCGCCGCGCTTTTGGTGTTAGAACGGCTGGGCTTTGATATCTCGGCGCTTATGGCGTCGCTCGGAATCGGCGGACTTGCGATCGCGTTTGCGACCAAGGACATCATCGCAAATTTCTTCTCCTCCGTGCTGCTGCTGTTTGATAACTCGTTTTCGCAAGGCGATTGGGTCGTATTGGGCGACGTGGAGGGAAACGTCGTCGAAACGGGCTTTAGAAAGACCACGATCAGAACCTTTGATAACGCTCTTGTTTTTGTGCCGAACTCCAACATAATGGCGCAAAATATTAAAAACTGGAACCGCAGAAAGGTAGGACGAATTTTAAAGCTTACCGTGGGCGTCGAATACGGTGCGAGCGCGGCTCAATTGCGAAAGTGCGTAAACGACATCAGAGAGATGCTAAAAGCGCACCCGGACATCGCGCAGTCTGCGGATACGGCGCTAAATTCTCGCGATTTTAGAATGAGATACAGGCAAAATATGGTCTCTATCGATGATTTGGCGGGCTATAAAAGCACGTTGTTCGTCGCGCTGGACGGCTTTGGGGATTCGTCCATTAATATTTTGGTTTACTGCTTTACAAAGACCGTAGTATGGGCAAATTTCATCCAAACCAAAGAGGATGTTTTGTTTAAAATAATGGAGATCGTGGAGCAAAACGGGCTATCGTTTGCCTTCCCGTCTCAGAGCGTTTATATTGAAAAATTTCCGAAAGTCGAGTATGATAACGACGCAAATTTAAATAAAAATGAGGAGGGCAAAGATGGCTGATTTCGATGATTTCGAAGATGAAGACTTCAATGAGGACGAGTACGAGGACGACGACTTGCTTAGCGGCGAGGAGAACTACGGCTACAACTACGACGAGGACGATTACAGCTACGACGACGAGGACGGATTCAACGATTATAACAATTTCGGCGACGAGGATTATTAGTGTTTAGATCCAGGGCGCTGCCTTTTGATCCGCGCACGAATAAAATCGCGAGCTTGCAAAGTTTGAAATTTCATCACGGCGGGCTTTGCGAGGACTACGTCTCCGCCCTAAATCAAGATATAGCGGACACGCCGATACAAAACGCGGATCTTTTTACGATCATCACGCAGTCGTTTAAGGATACGCGCGGCGAGGAGTGCGATTTTTCGCAAATTTCAAAGCTTTATCAAATTTGCCTAGGTTTTAGCCGTATTTTTAACAACGCCTCTGAAATTTACAACCACGATTTTTACTTCGACTGCATCGCGCAGCCAAGTGAGCCTAGTGGCGAGCTCGCGGATGCTTTGGCGCAGGCTTTCGGCGGGATAGAAAATTTTAAAAGTGAGTTTTTAAAGCGCGAGCTGGGGCTTTTTGGCAGCGGCTGGTGTTGGCTTGCGTGCGACGAGCGCGGCGCGAATTTAGAAATCATCACGACGCAAAATGCGGACACGCCGATCGTGCATGGTAAAATTCCGCTTTTAGCCTGCGATCTTTGGGAGCACGCCTACTACATAGATCATCAGAATACACGCAAGTCCTACGTGGAGAATTTCTTGCGCTTTGCGGACTTCGGCTTTGCAAGCGACGCCTACTTCCATGCGAAAAAGCAAGGACTTGACTCCGTAAAGCTCTATATCGGCGAGCTTCACCCCGCCGCATCTTCGCGTTGCGATTGCGGCTGCTGCGGGTAGATTTAGGCTTTTGCCGAGTAAACTTTAGCGCTGCGGATTTTCGGTTCTCTATGCCCGCCGCGCGCTAAATTTATAAGCATTTTTCACCTTTCGGCACCGTATTTTATCCTAAAAATACTGCGTCGCGTAGCCCCAGGGTTGCTGTGAATATTTCTAGCTCGCTATCTCGCCGTATGCTAAATTTGTGCAAATTTTGATTTTTAGTCATTTGGTACTGCGTATTGAAATTTAACGCTACGATCGAGCATCCCGTAAAATTTTAAAGTTATAAATTGACAGTCCGTAAAATTGTTATCTGTCTAGATAAAATTTACCGCACCAAAGGCGGGGTGCGGCGGGTTTAAAATTTACGCCCGAATAGCGCGGCTTGCGAATTGCGGGCTAAATTTAACGAAATTTGATCGTCGAATTTATCCTTTCGGCGGTTGAAATTTCAGTGCCGTTTCGGCTTGAAATTTCGCTTTAAATTTTAAAAATTTGCGCTGCGCTGAGAAAAACTCGCTATGTCAAAAAGACAAGCTATGCCGCGTCGGGCGTATCTGCGCGCTATGTGCGCCAAAATACAGCGTGGAATTTTAACCGCATCAGCTCAAATCACGCGACGAGCTGCGCTGCACGAAGCCCCGCTCGTTTAAAGCGTCAAGCCATATTCGCGCGCTGTATAAAGTTACACTCGCCCAAAGTTGCACTTAATCAAAATTCAAAGCCGCATCTGTCTGAAACGCAAAACATAAAGCCGAGTCTGCTTAAAATTTAAGCCTACCCAAAATTCCAAACCTGCAAAATTTTAAAATTTAGCCCGCTTTACTCCCTTGCCAGCCCGTTTTTATCGGATTTATCGCTGATTAGATTGCCTGCTTCGTCGTATTTTTTGGCGCGCACGAGCCTGCCGTGCTCAAACTCGCCCTCGGCTTCGAGCTTGCCGTCTGCGTAGTAGTGCTTCGCCGCGCCCGTCTCGAGCCCATCCTTGAACGTCACTCTAGCCTTGAGCACGCCGTTTTCGTAGTAAGTTTCATAAAGCCCGTGCTTGCGCCCGTCTCTGAACATCACCTTCGCCGCAAGCGCACCGCTTGCGTGGTATTGCTTACTCGTGCCCGTTTGCCTGCCGCGCTTGAACTCGTATTCGCCCTGCAGCGCGCCACCCCCGTAGTATTCGCGCACCGCACCGTCGCGTTCGCCGTCTTTGAAATTTTCGATTACGCGCGTCTTGCCGTCCTCGTAAAACCACTTCCAAATGCCCTGTTTGCTGTCGTCCTTGTATGCGCCCATCTGCTTTAGCGCGCCGCTTTCGTAATACCATTTTTCCGTGCCTTGGCGCTTACCCGCTTTGTATGTTCGCTCGCCGCGCACTTTGCCGCTTTTGTAATAATCCACGTCCTTGCCGTTTCGCAGCCCGTCCTTATACGGATGGCGCGCGCTTACTTTGCCGCTTTCGTAGTAGTCGGTGAAAACGCCCTCGCGCCTATCCGCTTTATACGCGCCCTGCTGCTTTAGCTTGCCGCTTCCCTGATAATACAGCTTGTAAAAACCCTCGCGCTTGCCGGCTTTGTATTCGCTCTGCGATCTCAGCTCGCCGCCGTCCGCGTAGTAGCTCTTCGCGACGCCGTCGTACAGGCCGTTTTTTAGTGGATATTCGTTTGAGGGCTTGTCTCTGCCGTCGAAATAATTGCGCTCGCGCACTGCAGTGCCGTTCTTTACGTCGATCTCTCTGATAAGAGTGGGCGGTAGCGGCTTTGCTCTAGGGTAGACGACGCCCATAAAATTTACGTCGTAGAGATCCTCGACGCTATAATGCAGCACCTTGAGCGTCCCGCTGTAGGGCTTGTCCGCTACGAAATACAGGCCGTTTTTCAGAATCGGCTCGGGCTGCATTAGGATTTTTGGCTCCAGGGCTTGCGCGCCCAGCGCTAAAAACGGAAGTAGAATCAGAAGTTTTAATGCGCTTGAAAGAGTTAAATTTCGCACTAAATTTAAACTCGGATTGAGCGAATTTTGCGCGAGTTTGCGGGTTTTCATATTTTGCTTCCTTTGGCTCGGTTAAATTTGAAGAATTTTAAAATTTGAAGCTAAATTTTAGATAAATCCTCACGGAGTTTGGGCTGTGGATTTGGTTTATGATGCGGGCGGAGTGCAAGCCGTACCCGTAAGCCTCGCACGCTGTTTAACGGAGCCGAGCGCTAAATTTAGGCGCGCTTCAACATATCCGCGACGATTGCCCACTCGCGCACGAGCCTTTCAAAGCTAAAATTTGCATTCGCTGGGCTAGTCGAGGGTAGCTTCGCGGGCTCTCTGCCCGTTGCGTTTAAAATTTGAGTTTTTAGGTATTTTTCACAGATTTCATGTGCCTTGCCGCCGTTTGCGAATACCTGCACGATGCGCGCTCCGCTAAGGATCGGTTCTAAATTTGCAGGCACGACGGCGGTCATTTTGGCGTCGCTCGAGCCCTTTATCTCGCACGAGATCGCAGCGTCGTAGATAGCGATGCGGT
>CALHQN010000210.1 GCA_938036585.1 uncultured Campylobacter sp. | reverse complement strand
TTATCAAATTTTTTCTCAGAATTTATTTTGCCACGTTCGACACCAACAATGTAGTAATGATCACCCTCTAAGTAAATAGTACGTCCTTCCGGTAAGAATAGAGATGGTTTTTCTTCTGAAAATAAGTCCGACGGATTCAGATTTGTTTCCCCTATTTTTAATAGTAACTCTATTAATTCTTGCTTTAACTGCATTATTTCTACCTCATTCCACTGTTTGTAAATAATCAATACTAACTAAATAAGAATAGGATACTAGTCTCACCCGATTTTGTATCAATATATGATATTATTTCCGCAAAAGAGGTATTAAATTTAGTAGAGTATGTAGTTTTTTCGGAAAATCTACCATATTGTTTTTCTAACCACTTATCCTGTATCTGTCTTATATCTTGTAGTTTATATTCAAACATATTCGAATAATTTATTGCTTCATTTGATTGATAAATACTTAACTGTAAAGATTCAAGAATGTTATTTTGAAAATTAAAATCTGCCCAAAATTCCAAAGGTCGCTTATGAAAAAATTTTTACTTGTGCTGACATTCGCGGCGTTTGCCTGCGCCAAAGACTACGAGACGATAGATAGCGTAGATACCTCCTTTAGGCTCTTCGGCAAGGACGATCGCATCGAGATCATCGCCGTAAAAGACCCAAAAGTGCAGGGCGTTACCTGCTACGTCTCATACGCCAAAAAAGGCGGCGCCAAAGAGATCATCGGCGTGGAGGAGGATCGCTCCGAAGCTTCCGTCTCCTGCGTGCAGACCGCGCCTAAAATTTTAATCAAAGAAAAGCTCAAAAAAGAGGATATTTTTGAAAAGCGCAGCTCGTTAATTTTTAAGAAAACCCACGTCGTGCGGATGTTTGACGAGAAGCAAAATG
The DNA here is from genome assembly GCA_938036585.1 of uncultured Campylobacter sp. Taxonomy (GTDB): domain Bacteria; phylum Campylobacterota; class Campylobacteria; order Campylobacterales; family Campylobacteraceae; genus Campylobacter_B. Next base: position 3,853 of record CALHQN010000210.1, on the reverse strand, counting down.
CGCTGATTTATCTAATCTACTCGGATAAAATCATCGACGGCTCGCCTAATAATTCGGTCTCTGCAATCCCGTGCCGCCAGGCCGTGGGCGAGGTGTGCGAGTTTGGCTACGACGGAAACGCAAGCGGCGCGAACGTAAAATGAAATTAAGCAAATTCTGCTAAAATCTCGCGTTTTTTAAACCCCCGTAAAATTTAAAGGAAATTGATGAAAACATTTTTAAGTATGGAGTGTGCGTCGGCTATGCTGCTGATTTTGGCGCTATCCTGTGCGATCGCCACCTTCGTTGAGACCGCTTACAGCACGGAGGTAGCTTGGGCGATGGTTTACGCCGCGCCTTGGTTTGGGGCGCTGATGGTGCTTTTAGGAATAAATTTAGCCTACAATATCTACCGCTACCGCATGATAAAGCTTCGCACGCTACCTGCGCTAATCTTTCACGCAAGCTTTCTGTTTATGCTAGCGGGTGCAATCTTGACGAGGTATTTCGGCTTTGAGGGCAATATGCACATAAGAGAAAACGCCGAAAGCTCCATCGTAAGCACCAAAGAGGAGTTCGTCCAGCTCATAACTCTAGGCAAAGACGGCGAGTTTATAACCGCAGATAATAATAAAATTTTAAACGGCGCGGGACGGATGGATTTTGATCTAAACTTAGACGTCGAGGGAAAGAACGCAAATCTCAAATTTAAAGAGCTCGTGGAGCACGGCGAGCTTAAATGGATCGAGGATCCGAGCGGCAAGGCGCCTGCGAGGGTCGAGTTTTTGTTTTCAAACGCCATAGGCAATCAAAACATAGCGCTGCAAGCGGGCGAAAGTATCGAGATCGGCGAAGTAAGCATAGCCTTTAATACGATGCCCAAGAGGAAGGATTTCATCTACATAACCCTGAAAGAGGGCAAATTTTATATCAACTCAAATTTCGACATTAACGCCACCAAAATGGCGGATATGAGCTCCGCCGCGCTAGTTAAAAACGAGGATAATTTGATCGATAATCTGGCGCTTTATACCTTCGAGGGGATAAATTTCGCCCCCGTTAGCCTGCTAAGCTCGGCGACAGAAAGCTTCGTCCCGGTTGCAAAAAACCTGCCGGGCGAGCCAGGCGTAGTGGCTACGCTTAGCTTTGACGGGCAGAGCAAGGAGATTTATCTACCCAGGGATTCGCAAGGAGCGAGCTACAACGTCGCGGGACGAAATTTTATCGTAGCGCTGGCGCCTAAGATGCTTCATCTGCCGTTTAAGATCGCTCTTAAAGACTTCGTGCTCGATCGCTACCCGGGCACCAACTCGCCGTCGGGATACAAAAGCGAGATCACGCTTAAAGACGGTAACTACACGCTTGATTACGACATCTATATGAACCACGTGCTAGATCACGGCGGATACCGATTTTTCCAAAGCTCATACGATATGGACGAGCGTGGCACCATACTTTCGATAAACAAAGATCCGGGCAAAATCCCTACCTACATCGGATATATTTTGCTTTGCGCGGGGATGTTTTTTAACTTTTTCAACCCAAGCTCGCGCTTTTTCAAGCTCTCGCGCCTAATCAGCGAAAATACCCACCTGGCTACGGACGGCGGCACAAATGGTTCAAATTTAAAAAGCTCCGGCGGCGCGCAGAGCGCTTCCGGCGGCGATTCTGCCGCAGCGTCCAAACACGTCAAAAAGAGTAAACGAGGCGCAAAGGGTGCCGCTCTTATGCTTGCATTTGTTTTTGCATTCTCGGCTCCGAGCTTAGTACGCGCCGAGACGAATTCCACCGCCGAGACGAGCTCCGCAGCTAGCGAAATTATCTCCACAGGCGGCGCGAGCGAGGCGAATTCTGCGGACGCTACAAATTCTAAGAGCGTCGCAAGCGAGACAAATTCCGACAGTTCCGCGAGTGCCGCAAGCTCTAAAGGCGAAAATACTGCAAATTCTAACGGCGAAAATTCCGCGCGACAAAGCGAAACCGACGTGGGCGTTATGCACCGCTTTAGCGCTCCTAGCGAGCTTAGCTTGCCTAAATTCGATAAGAAATTTAGCGATGATCTGGCCAGCCTCGTCATTCAGGGATTTGACGGGCGAATGGAGCCTTTTGATACCACTGCAAGGGAGCTTTTGAATAAAATTTACCGCGCCGACGACTACAAAGCGCCAAACGGCGAAATTTTAAATCACAACGCCGTAGCGCTTTCGTTTATGCTAAATCAAGAATATTGGAGGCGCGCGCCGATTATCAAGGTTAGCGAGCCCGAGCTTAAGAAAATTCTAGGTATCGACGAGAAACGAGCCCACGCCAGCATGGTGGATTTTTTTGAATTTAAAGGGGGCGAGAGCTATTACAAGCTCGATAAAATGGTCGAGGAGATCAACCGCAAGCCTCTAGGCAACCGCGGCGTGCTCGATAAGGAGATCATCAAGGTAAATGAGCGCGTAAACGTCTTTTACTCGGCGTTTATGGGGTATTATTTTCGTATCATTCCCGTAAAAAACGCCAAAAACGATGAATGGCTTTCGCCTCTGTTTTTGGGCGATATAGCCGATCAAAAAGAGGCTGATGAGGTGAAAAAGATGATGAGCGCGTTCGTCTCTTCGGTGGTTTACGCCCAAGAAAACGGCGATTGGGCGAGCGCGAACAAGATGCTGCAATATCTCAAAAAATATCAAATGCAAAACAGCGCGGCTCTGATGCCTAGCGAGAGCGCGATAAAGTATGAAATTTTATTTAATAAGGCTAAAATTTTTAAGCGGCTCTTTCCGATCTACACTATCTCGGGATTTTTGCTTCTAATCTTTATATTTTTGCGGATGATGAAGCCGGGGCTTCGCCTAGGCGGCGCGTTTAAGCTCGTTTATATCGTAAATATCATCGCCTTCATCGCGCATACCGCGGGTCTTGCGCTACGCGGCTATGTTTCGGGGCACGCACCGTGGAGCAACTCCTACGAATCACTCATCTATATCGCGTGGGCGCTGTCGCTAAGCGGAATATTCTTCTCGCGTAAATCCGCGATCTCGCTGGCGCTTACCTCGATAATGGCGGGTATCACGCTGATGGTCGCACATCTTAGCGACATCGATCCGCAGATTACCAATCTGCAGCCGGTCTTAAAATCATACTGGCTTACGATCCACGTCTCGGTAATCACCGCAAGCTACGGATTTTTGGGGCTTTGCATGCTGCTTGGAATTTTCACTCTAGTGATGTTTTTATTCGACAGGAAAAACCCAGAGATCGCTCGTAATATCGCAGAAGCCACGCATATCAACGAAATGTCGATGATCCTAGGTCTTTGCTTGCTGACGGTGGGCAACTTCCTAGGCGGCGTATGGGCGAACGAAAGTTGGGGGCGCTACTGGGGCTGGGATCCGAAGGAAACCTGGGCGCTCATTACGATTCTGATCTACGCGGCGGTCGTGCATTTTAGATTTATGCCTAAGCTCAACAATCAATTCGCCTTCGCCGTAGCGTCGATGTTTGCGTATTTTAGCGTCATAATGACCTATTTCGGCGTAAATTTCTACCTAAGCGGAATGCACTCCTACGCTAGCGGCGAGCGCATTCCGGTGCCGGGCTGGGCGTACGCGATGGTCGCTTCGATGGTGGCTCTTGCGATCGGAGCGTATTTTCGCTCGGGAAAAGCAGCCAAGCTCTAGCGCGACAGGTTTTTAAATTTAGCGAGATTCCGCGATTAAAATTTGCAAAGTCCGCTAAATTTAAAATTTCAAAACCATAGCGGTCGCAGCGAGATTCTAAACGAGATTCTAAATTTAAAACCGCGGCGGAATTTTAAAGCAGTAGAATTTTAAATTTGAAGCTCTCGTTAAAATTCTACGCCGCCCTGAATTTCAAGCGGCAGTTC
>CALHQN010000209.1 GCA_938036585.1 uncultured Campylobacter sp. | reverse complement strand
AAAAACTTAGACGAAACCTTATCGCTCGAAAATGATTTTTCATCGGCAAAATGTCTAAGTTTTCATATAAAAAGCCCTTAATGAATATAATTAAGGGCTTTTTATATACGGTCGGCGTGTTTGAGTCGTGCACGGGCCATATAACAGTAAAATACAGCTTGATAAAAATTAGTTTTTTTGACTTGACCCTATAATATAAATTTCCTTCTCGGTCTTACGTCAGGCCGCAAATTATATTTATAATTTTTCAAGATTTAACCTATATATAGCAAGTTATGTGCGATCCAATTCTAGCCTTATACTATTTTTTACTATTCTTTTATTTCTTATACAAATAATAGATAATGATAAAATCTTAGTCAAAAAATATCTTAAGATATATGCTAAATTTGCATATATAAATCATCATCAGATACCGATAAAATCGCACTAAAAATAGTTTAAGTTTTTGCTTGATTTAAGCAATAATTCACTACAATCAAATCTTAAATTTAGATTTTCAAGCTATCATTTCGCAAAAATTAAGGAAAATCATGCAACCTATTTTTACGACGCAAATCATCAAATTTAAAGGCGCGCAAAAAAGCGCCGTGGATGATATTTTGGTGCGCGAGATCAAGCTTGAGATCTACATAAACGGCAAGCGTTTCGGCGCAGTGATGGCCACTCCGACCGATCAGGAGGCGCTAGCAGCAGGCTACTTAATCAGCGAAAATTTGATCGCGAGCCCCGAGGATATCGAGAGTATCGAGCTCTCAGAGGACGCTTTAAGCGTGCTGGTAAAGGCCAAAATCAACGAAAAACGCCTCGAGCAGTTTGACGAGGAAAAGGTGATAATCAGCGGCTGCGGACGTAGCTCGACGGCAAACATTGACCCCGAGGCTATGGCGGCGCGCTCGGTAAAGGGCGAGGTTAAATTTCACAAAGACGAAATTTTGCGCCAGATGGGGCAGTTTTACACGCAGTGCGAGCTTTACGAGATGACTGGCTGCGTGCACACGGCTAAGCTTTTTGTTAGCGGCGAGCAGTTTTACATCGGCGAGGATATTGCTCAGCACAATACGATAGACAAAGCCGTCGGCAAGGCGGTACTAGCAGGAGTGCAGCTGCAAAATTCATTTTTGATGGTGAGCGGGAGGTTGAGCTCTGAGATGGTGGCAAAAGCCGTCATGCACGGCATCCCAGTGCTCGTCTCGCGTACGGCTCCGACTAGCCTTGGCGTCGTGATAGCGCGTAAATTTAACCTCACGCTGTGCGGCTTTGCTCGCGGCGAAAACATAAATGTATATAGCGGCGCGGAGAGAATCTATGAGTGAGCAAATCCGCGAACTGATAACCAAACTGCTAAATCCAAAGGGCAGGCTAGACTGCGGCGCGGCGTTTAAGATCGCCGCAAAACTAGGCGTAGAGGTCGGGCTGGTTAGCGACGAGGCCGAAAAAATGGGCGTAAAGATCGACAACTGCGAGCTAGGGCAGTTTGGCGGGCTGGAAAACGGACGGGGCAAATACACCGTGATGACGCAGCTAAAGCAGATGACCGATGAAAAGGACAGGATCCTATGCAAAGACGCTAGAGATGCGGCTGCAGGCGTGGGATTAAAGACGATCCGCTCGACGCTAAAAGACTATAAAATCGACGTAAAATACTGCCAGTTGGGGTGTTTTAAGGAGAAGAAAGGAAAAAAGATGAGAGTAAAAACCAAAACTTGGATAGAAAACGATGAGGGCGAGCTTATCTTCGGCAAGGGTAAAACCGAAGTCCTGGACGTCATCGCCGAGGTCGGCTCGATCTCAAAGGCCGCCGAAATCCTAGGCATGAACTATAAAAAATGCTGGAATCATCTGCAAATTTTGCAAAAAAATCTAAAAGAGGAGCTTTTTACGACTAGGCAGGGCGGCGGAGAAAACGCAGGCACGACGCTAAACGAGCGTGCGCATGAGCTCATAAACGCCTATAGGCAGCTTCAAAACGACATCGAGGATTTTGCGGATAAGCGCTTTAAGGAGCTGTTTTTGAAAAAAGACGGCGAGAAAAATGACGCAACTAAAGACGACAAAAAAGATAAAAAGAAATAAAACCACATCAATTTAAGGGAGAAAAAATGTACGTAAAACTAAACGATAGGGTCTATCTAAACAAAGATAAGATCACCAGAGTAAAGGTAGATAGCGTCCAAGACGGTATCAGGATTCGCTTCTACGAGGGGCAAAATCAAGTCGCTAAAAGCGGACGCTTCGAAACCGAAGCAAAAGCTATCGAGTGGCTAGAGAAAAATTTTATAAATAAATAAAATTTCCGCCTCTCGCAAAGGGTTGCGAGCCTATGCGGCTAGCGTCTCTTTGCCTTAAAAACTCGCAACGAACAGCTAAATTTAACCTCCAAATTTCCTAGTCTTTCCACCGCAAAAGCCCCAAATTTGCGAAAATTTACTATAATTACCGTATCAAATTTAAAGAGTAAAAAATGGCAAATTTAGACGAAATAAAAAAAAATATCATCCTAAAACCTGGCGTGCACTATTTTGATTACACGGCTTCGGGGCTTGCTTATGAGCCCGTAGAGCGCGAGATAGCGGACGTTTTAAAAACCTACGCCAACACCCACTCCGACAGTAGCTCAAGCGCTATCATCACGCAGCGGCGCTACGAGGGCGCGCGCGAGAGCCTGAAAAAGCTGCTCGGGCTTGACGAGCGATTTTATCTCATCGCCTGTGGACAGGGTGCGACGGCCGCGATCAAGAAATTTCAGGAGCTGCTTGGCATCTACCTGCCACCTGCGACCAGAGGCGCGATCGGCGAGGCAAATTTACGCGCAGCGCAGCTTCCGCTCGTGCTCGTTTCGCCATACGAACACCACTCAAACGAGCTTAGCTTTCGCGAGGGGCTTTGCGACTACCTGCGCGTGCCTCTTAGCGAGGGCGGCGAGATCGATCTGCTCGCACTTGAGCGCATCCTAAAGCTAAACGCCGGACGCCGCATCATCGGCTCGTTTAGCGCCGCCTCAAACGTCACGGGCGTCGTTAGCGACTATAAAAAGATCAGCGAGCTAATCAGGGCTGCGGGCGGCATCGTCGCCTTTGACTGCGCGGCGCTGAGCTCACACGCAAATTTAGACTGCGATTATTTCGACGCGATTTTTCTCTCGCCGCATAAGTTACTAGGAGGACCTGCAAGCTGCGGACTTTTGGCGATCAAAAAGGAGCTGCTCAGTAGCGACGTGCCGACATTTGCTGCGGGCGGGACGGTCGCCTACGTCAGTCGCGAAGGGCACGTATTTTTGAAAAACCCAGAGCAGCTAGAGGAGGGCGGTACGCCGCCTATCATCGGGCTAATGCGGGCAAATTTGGCCTACGCGCTGCGAAACGAAGTAGGTTTTGAGAGGATAAAAAGCGCCGAGGACGAGCTCGCGCGGCTTTTTGAGAGCGAGCTTGATAGCATAGACGAGATCATAAACTACGCTCCAAAGGGCGCGCCGCGGCTGCCGATAATTTCCTTTAACGTGCGCGGCGTCTCGGCGTATGATTTCGCCGCGAGCCTTAGCAACGACTTCGGTATCCAGACGCGCGCGGGCGTGATGTGCGCGGGGCCGTACGCTCACGATCTGCTGGGTATCAAGGAGGGGCGCATGCCAGAAAGTAAGCCCGGCTTCGTGCGCGTGAGCCTGCACTACACGCACACCGAGCAGGATGTGCGCTATCTCGTGGACGCGATAAAATCCTGCATCAAAAAGCACCGCGAGCTTTGGGGCGAGGAAAAGGCGATGTACGAGATGTTTGGCGGGAAAATTTAAGTGGCGATGAGATTAAGGCTTGCCGCTTTTTTGAGCTCGTGAAATTTTGTAAAATTCTGCGCTGTTTTTAAAATTTATCGAAATTCCATGCCGTCTTTTTAGAATTTTGCGCGAGTTTTATGCCATAGAATTCTTACTATCGTTCCGCCTTTGCACTGTAGGCAGACGGCACGCTTTGCAAGGTAACATATAATTTCGTTCGTAAATTTGCGGGCAAATTCCGCAGAGTTAAAATTTAGAATTTTAAATTCCGCGCCTAGAAATTGTGGAATTTCAAAATCCCGTTAGCTGTATTCGCGGCTAAGCTTTAAAATTTCTTAGCAATGGAATTTCAAAATTTCACGCCGCGCCGCTAGGTAAAGCCCTGCTTGTAAATTTCAAAATTTCAAGGCGCAAATTTTTGCGCTCTGTTTCGCCGGGTACGCCGCGCTAGATGGTTCGCAGTGAAAATTTGAGGCAGAAATGAAATTTATTAGTGCCGCGCGAATAAAATTCTAAAAGCAAAATTAAGCTTATCCGCACTTCGCGCAGAATTACTCCAGCCCTAAAAACGCGCCGCTTTCAAATCCGAAATAGATCCTCTCGCCTGCGCTCCAGCGCCGCTCATCCTGCGCCGTGACGCATTTTAGCAGCACGCCGCCCACCTTGATCTTGATGAGTAGCGAGGAGCCGTACTGAAGCGAAACCGAGTGTAAAATCCCCGCAAAGCAGCGCTCAAACGGGCTTTGGGATAATAAAATTTTACTCGGATTTATCGCGATTTTGCGGGTGCGTGCGAGCCCCTCTTCAAGGCGCAGCGAAATTTCATCCGAAAATTTTAAAACTCCGTTTTGCACGTCAAAGATATTTTTGTATTCAAACTCGCATATCTTGCCGCGATGCAAAAATACGCTTCTTTGCGCGATCGCGCTGAGCCATTTCTCATCGTGGCTGGCGATGATAAAGCCGCAGCCGTAGCGACTCCGCATAAATAAAATCGCGCGCGCAAAGAGCTTGGAAGCGGCAAGATCGAGGCTGTTGGTCGGCTCGTCGAGCAGATAGAGCTTCGCGCGCTGCGCCAGAGCGAGCGCAAACGCGATGCGCTGCGTCTGCCCAGAGCTAAGCTCGAAATGCTTCTTCGATAAAAAACTTCTATCAAGCCCCGTTAGGGCGAGCGCTTCGTCCACCCGTTCGTCAAATTCCGCAAGCGCGCCGCGACTTTTGAGCGCAAATTTAAAATTTTGCTCCACGCTGCGTTTTAAAAGTACGGGCTCGGGCATCAGCAAGCAGATCTGCCGCAGCGTCTGCAAAGAGGGCGCCCGCTGCCCCCAAAGCTCCACGCTGCCGCTGCTTGGACGCTGTAAAAAGGCCAAAATCCGCAGCAGCGTGGATTTGCCGCTGCCGTTAGAGCCCAAAAGCGCCGTGATACCGCTCGTATTTAGATCGAGGCTAGGGATATTTAGAATTTCGCTCCGTCCGTAGCGCAGCACTAGATCTCGCACCGAGGTCAGCTCGCTATCGGGTACAGATCGCGCGGCGGCGGAATTCTCATTTGTAAAATTCTTTCTCGCAGAATTCTCACTCGCGAAATTCTCGCTCTTGGAATTTTTACCCGCGGAATTTGCGCTAATGGAATTCTCGGTCGCAGAATTTATACTCTTAGAATTTCCCGTAGCGAAATTTTGACTCGTAGAATTCTCGGAAGCGAAATTTGCGTCCGTGAAATTTTCACTCATAGAATTTTCGCTCTCCCGCTCCGCCCGGTTTTTGTCCGTGAAATTTTTGCTCGGACGCTTTAGCTTATCTGCACTCATCGATCCAGCCTTTTTAGCGCGTGGATGGCTAAATTTACCGCAAACGCTATCAAAATCAGCACCAGCGCGAGCGCTATACCCATCGCAAACTCGCCCTTGTTGGTCTCAAGCGAGATCGCCGTGGTGATCGTGCGGGTGAAATATTTGATATTGCCGCCGATCATCATCGCTACTCCTACCTCCGCGACGATCCGCCCATAAGCAGTGGCGATGACGACCAGTAGGGCGTAGCGCAGCTCGTAAAGCACGCAAAGGATTAAATTTAGCGGGCTTAGGCGGTAGTTCATAATGTTTAGATAATGCTTTTTGTCCATATTTTCGATGACGCTGGCGCTTAGTGAGATGATGATAGGGAGCGCCAGCACAAACTGCCCGAGCATCACGGCTTTAAGCGTAAAAAGTAGCCCCAGCTCGCCCAAAGGGCCGTTTCTGGAGATGAAAGCGTAAAGGATCAGTCCTATCGCCACCGTGGGCATCGCAAGCGCTACGTCGCTTAAAAGTCTAAGCGTTCTGCGAGCGCGAAATTCGTAAAATCCGAGGATAAATCCTATCGGAAAGCCGATTAAAATCGCAAAAAGTATCGAGATACTTGAAGTATAAAGCGTCGCCTTAATCGCCGAAAAGGTCTCCGCATCGCCGCTAAAAAGCAGCCCGAATGCGCTTAAAATTCCTTCTAAAATAAAGTCCAAGATTGTGTCCTAAATGTTCTATTCTGGCAAATTTATATGCTATAATAGCATATTTTTTAAAGGAGATAACATGAAAAAAATATTTTTTGTTTCGCTCGCTCTTAGTGCGAGCCTTTTTGCCGCCGATAACGATTTGGTGATGGCAACTACAACGAGCACCGATAATACGGGCTTGCTAGACGCTATCTATCCTGCGTATAAGGCGGAAACCGGCGTAGATGTCAAATGGACGGCGGTAGGTACGGGCGCTGCTCTAAAGCTTGGCGAGAACTGCGATGCTGATATACTTTTCGTGCATTCGCCGAAGGTCGAGAAAGAATTTGTAGAAAAAGGCTTCGGCGTTGATCGCACGCCCGTTATGTATAATGATTTTATCCTCATCGCCGATAAATCGATCGCGCCTAAATTTAAAGGCAAGGATCTTAAAGGCTCGTTTAAGCTGATCAAGGCGGAGAAGATTAAATTTTTCTCTCGCGGCGATAAATCGGGCACCGATAACAAAGAGAAAGGAATTTGGAAAAAGGTTGAGGGCGCCGTGCCTGAAAACGAGGCGTGGTATAACCAGACCGGTCAAGGTATGATCGCTACGATCAACGCAGCCGCCGAGCAAAAGGGCGTGACCTTCACCGATCGCGGCACCTATATCAAATACGAGGACAATAAAAAGGGCAACCCCGATATGGTCATCATCAACGAAGGCGATAACGATCTGAAGAATTTTTATTCCGTAATCGCGGTCAATCCGAAGCACTGCCCAAAAGCCGACTATGAAAACGCGCAGCGCTTCATCAAATGGATCACTAGCGAGAAGGGGCAGAAGTTCGTAGGCGATTTCAAGCTGCTAAATAAGCCGCTTTTCACCCCTGATGCGAATACTCGCAAGAACTAATTTTGGCTCAAATGCGAGCTAGGCTTTAAATTTAAAGGCAAATTTTAATTTCGGCGTGCCGCTCGCGCTCTTTGGTAGCTTTAAAACAAAGATCGCGGGCGCCCGTGCGGTTATTTGGGTCGCGTCATGCGGCAGCGCAGATATTTTTAGCTGCACCGCGCGGCGCGCCGGAATTTTATAGATTAGAGTCTAAATTTAAAGCAGTGGATATAAAGGAAGAATTTTAACTTCAGCTCTAGCAGGCAATGCCCTGCAACTCAATATCCGCTTCCGTTACCTTCTCCTTACGAGTTAAAATTTATCTTGTTTTTTTGATTCTTTAAATTTTGGTATTGATTGAAAAGTATGTCCGTCTCATGTTTATCATAGTATAAATTTATACCTATGTAATACTTAGGTATAGGAAGCGGAGTAGCTAATAAATATACTCCTTCTGCC
>CALHQN010000208.1 GCA_938036585.1 uncultured Campylobacter sp. | reverse complement strand
ACTCCACCGTGCAAATGCACGTAAGCAACGAATTTCGCGGGCGCGTGCTTAGCTTATACGCGCTATTTTTAATAGGTAGTACGCCATTTGGAGCGCTCATATCGGGCTTTTTTACCGAGTTATTAGGCGCTCGCGTAGCCCTTGCGATCTGCGGCGCAATTAGCATTTTGCTACTGCTGGCGCTATTTTACGGCTTTAAAATATGGCGCAGGACGCATTTTATCTTTCGAGATAAAGTCTAAGCCAAAAGCTGCATTATCAAAATTAACCTTATTTTTACGATGAAGCCTTAGAATTCCTACCGAAATTTAAAGGTAAGGAGTTTTTATGAATAGACGAAATTTCCTAAAAAGCAGCGCCGCGATCGGCACGCTAGCGACGCTAAATCTAAATTTAAACGCTAGCGCGGTCACCGGCGGGACGGAAAAGAAAGTCGCCAGCGTCTGCGAGATGTGCTCTTCGCGCTGTCCTATCGAGGTGACCGTCAAAGACGGCCGCGGCGCTCTCATCGAGGGCAACCACAGATTTTCAAACAAAACCTCCGTCTGCGCTCGCGGCGGAGCGGGCATCAATCAGCTCTACGACGATCAAAGGCTCATTAAGCCGCTCATTCGCGTAGGCGAGCGCGGCGAGGGCAAATTTAGAGAGGCGAGCTGGGACGAGGCGCTTAAAATTTGCGCGCAGAGGCTAGACGAGATTTCGCAAAAATACGGCCCGCAAAGCGTAGTTTTTACCTCCAAAACGGGCGAGCACCACACTCAGATGATGAATTTCGCCTGTGCCTACGGCAGCCCGAATATCTACTCGCACTGGTCCTGTTGCCCGGTCACCTACAATATCGCCGTGCCGCACACTTTCGGCGCTAATATGCAAAGAGACTACGGCGACGCAAAATATATCGTAAATTTCGGCCACAACCTTTTTGAGGGCATCGACATCTCAAAAACCAAAAAGCTCGCAAAAGCCGCGAGCAGAGAGGACGTAAAGCTTTTGGTTCTCGATCCGCGCTTCAGCACCGTAGCCTCCAAAGCAGACGAGTGGCTACCGATAAAACCGGGAACCGACGCGGCGTTTTTAATGGCGCTAATTCACGTCTGGCTGCGCGATAACAAATACGACAAAAAATTTATCGAACAATACGCCGTGGGGCTAGAGGAGCTAAGGGAGTCCGTGAAGGATACGACGCCGCTTTGGCAAGAGGCCATCACGGGCATCAAAGCGGACAAGGTAGAGCGCATCGCAAATGAAATTTACGCCGCGGCTCCCGCAGTCGTAATCGACTGGGGGCACAAAACCACGACCGCTAAGGCCGAATATATCCGCACGCGCGCCATCGCGATCGCAAACGCACTGATGGGAAATGTCGAGAAAAAGGGCGGAATTTACTTCTCTAAAGACTCCAAAACCTTCAACGCGCTTTGCAAAGAGGATCTATTCCCTACTATCTCAAACCCGGATAAAAATTTTAAAATTCCAAAGACCGCGCGCATCGACGGCTGCGGCGAAGAAGGTAGCGAAAATTTCTTCGTGCCACGCAAACACGGCGTTTTAATGCAGATCGCGCCTACGATTTTAAGCGAAAAGCCTTACCCTGTAAAAGGCTGGGTCAGCACGCGCTTTAACCACCTCATCAACGTTGCGGGCGTGAATAAGAGCGTAGAGGCGATCAAAAAGCTAGACTTCGTGCTCGCAATCGACGTGTATATGAGCGACTTCGCGTGCCTAGCCGACGTGATCTTACCCGAATCCACGTATTTGGAGCGCGACGAGTCGATTCAAAACAAAGGCGGCACCGCGCCTGGATTTGTGATGCGAAACAAAGCCGTCGAGCCGGTGGGCGATACGAAGTGCGGCTATGAAATTTTTAGAGAACTTGCGAGAGTGATGAAGATCGATCAGGACTACACCTGGAACAACATCGACGAATACCGCATGCAGCAAGCCAAAGGCAACGCCGAGCTGATCGCAAATTTAATCAAGAACGGCTACGTAAGCTACAAGGTACCGAAGCTATACTACCGAGAGCCGAAGCTCGTGGCTAAATTTATCGATAAATATCCTGCCGCGGCGGAGTTCGTGGACGAAAACGGCGAGATGAGCTCTCAGATGAAATTTAAAACCCCGAGCGGCAAGATCGAGCTTTTTGCGCCGAAAGTGGAGGAGCTTTTCGCGGGATACGGCTGCTTAAACACCGAGGGTATGGATGTATTCGGCGGGCACAAATACTGCCTGATGACCGGCAAGACCGCGCTTCACACCAACGGTCACACTCAAAATGTCAAAATTTTAAACGATATGATGAGCGAATCGCCGGTTTGGATCAGCCCTACTTCTGCAAAAGCGGAGGGACTAAAGACGGGCGATATCGTGAAGCTTAAAAATAAATTCGGCGAGCAAAAGGCTAAAATTTTCGTCACGCAAGGCATCAGGGACGATTGCCTATTTTTATACCACGGCTTTGGGCACGTAAGCCCCGGGCTAAAGCGCACGAACGGCGTAGGCACCAACCAAAGCGTCCTTCTCGATCCGGCTGCGGGTCCTGTGGTAAGCACGATGGTAACCAACGTCGGCGTCGATATAGTTAAAATTTGAAAGGGGCGGTTATGAAAAAACTCATAATGATTCACGACGAAAATTTATGTATAGGTTGCCAAGCCTGTTCGGTTGCGTGCAGAAACGAAAACGGCGTACCGAGCGGCGTTTATAGGCTGCAAGTGCACGGCAAAACAAGCGGCGTTTTTCCAAATTTAAAGCTCGATTATTCGCGCGCCAGCTGCGTTATGTGCGAGGATAGCCCCTGCGTGGACGTCTGCCCTACGGGAGCGAGCTTTAAAACCAAAGACGGCGTAACGCTCATAGACGAGAGGCTTTGCGTCAGCTGCAAATATTGCATCCTGGCCTGTCCTTACGACGCTAGATTTGTCGATCCTATCACGCACGCTATCGGCAAATGCACCTTTTGCTACACGAACCGCACCAGTAAAGGCTTGCAGCCTGCCTGCGTAAGCGTGTGCCCGACCGACGCTTTAGTTTTCGGCGACGTAAACGACGCGGGCTCTGGGGTAAATAAGCTGCTAGCCAAAACGAGCGTAGAATATCCGAAAGCGTATCTAAACACCAAACCGCGCCTAGCGAATATCAAAAACAAAAAAGGGGGACGCTATGAATAATATGTGGGGCGATATGAGCCAATATTCTGAAATTTACTGGCCTTGGCCGATTGCGATCTATCTATTTTTGGCGGGTCTTAGCGCGGGAGCGACGATGGTGGCGCTTTTAGTCAAATGGAACCGCCACGAAAGCGAGCAAAATTCCATCTGGGACGCGATGATTAGAGCAGGTGCGATCACGGCGCCGATCACGATCTGCGCGGGGCTTTTGCTTTTGATCTTTGATCTTGGCAAGCCGCTTACATTCTATCTTTTGCTGATAAAATTTAACTTCGGCTCCGTAATGAGCCTCGGCGTGGCGGCGCTTTTAATCTACGTGCCGCTTAGCTTTGTATTTGCGCTATGCGTCTTCGGCGAGGAAATTTGTAAATTTAAACTGCTAGCCTTTCTGCGACCTATCGTAAATTTACTAAGCTCGTTTGCCAAAGCTTCCAAACTCTTCGAGCGAATTTTATTTATCCTTGCTCTTTGCGTGGGCGCATATACGGGCTTTTTGTTAAGCGCGGTGATGAAAATTCCGCTTTGGAATACTCCGGTGCTGCCGATTTTATTTTTGCTATCGGGCTTTTCCAGCGGCATCGCGGCGAGCATTTTAGTTGGACTTTTGTTTTTTAAAGGCTCGTTAAACAAAGATAGCATAAAATACCTTTTGGTGCTTGATCTGCGCGCGATACTTTTTGAGATCCCGCTTTTGTTCATTCTATTTGTCGGGATGTATTTCGAGGGCGGCACTAGCGCGCTTGCGGCACAGCAGGCTTTGACGCACGAGGTTTACGGCAAAATTTTCTGGATCGGCGTTTTAGGCACGGGGCTCATCGCTCCGATCATCATCGCCTTTACGGCGCTGAAAAATCACGCCTACAAGCCTGCGTTTATAGTTTTAAATTCTTTCGTCGTGCTTTGCGGCGTCATTCTGCTTCGCTACTACATCGTATATGCGGGGCAAATTTGCACGGGAGCGTAATCTCGCTCCCGATTTAGGAAACGGGTTTGAAAATTTTACTTTTAGAGGACGATTTCGAATACAGAAGCAGCGTAAGCGAGTATCTACAGGAGCTCGGCTACGAGGTGGACGAATGCGAAAGCGGCGACGCAGCCTGCGATAAGATCGCCGCGAATGCATACCACTTGCTGATTTTAGACATCAAGGTGCCGGAGGTTTCGGGCGAAGAGGTGCTTAGATACGCGCGCAGCCTCGGCCTCAACACTCCCGTAATGATGATGACCTCGCTCGGCGACATCGACGATTTGAGCCAGTGCTACGAGCTAGGCTGCAACGAATATCTAAAAAAGCCATTCCACCTAGCCGAACTTAAATTTAGAGTAAGCGAGCTGATGCGAAAGTATTTCGGCGACGAAAAGGGTGCCGTCAAGATCGCGGATAAATTTCACTACTTTGCAAATTTAAAAATTTTAAAACGCGCGGACGAAGAGATATCGCTAAGCGCCAAAGAGATCAAGATTATAGAATTTCTGCTCGCCAATATCAAAAGGTTCGTTAGCGTAGATGAACTCATCGCCGACGTATGGGACGGCGAAGCGGGCAGCGTCGATGTGCGCGTACATATCAGCAACCTCCGCTCCAAAACGAGCAACGATTTCATCCTCTCCAGCCGCGGACTCGGATATAAGATCAATGCTTAAAGGGTTTAAATTTACGCTTTTTAGCGCGATTTTCATCATCGGCGCCTTTATAAGCGAGAGCCTTTATATCATCTATTTAAACTCCAAAATCGAGGAGAGCGCCGACGTCGCCGAGCTGATACAAAAAAGCGGCGAAGCCCTAGCCGGTGCGGATCTGAATCTAAAAGACGAGCTAATCTACGACTACGCGATCCTAAACGCAAACGGCGAAATTTTAAGATCAAACCTAAGCGTACAGCCGCCGGATTTTGCATTTATTACGCTGAAATTCGGCGGACGGGTATTTTTTAAGCGCCACTTTCTGCATGAGGGCAAGCTGCATTTTTTCGTCATCTCAAAAAAGATAAGCTACGCAAAGATAGAATTTATCGCGATCTCTACGATCTTTATCACGATTTTCGTAGCGCTCATCATCGCGCTGTTTAACTACAAAATCATAAAAAATTTCTACGCGCAGCAAAGCAACCTCATCAAGGCGTTTTTCAACGACGCGATGCACGAGCTAAAGACCCCTCTGGGCGTCGCGCTCATCAACACCGAGATGCTTGGGCTGCGCGACAAACACACGGCGCGAATAAAATCCGCGCTTAAGCAGATGGTAATTACTTACGAGGACGTGGAGTACTTCATCAAAAGCGGCAAGATGAGCTTCAAAAGCCGCCGCATCGATATGAGCGAGTTTTTGGGCGCTAGGATAAATTTCATCTATCTGGTCGCAAAAAGCAAAAACATAAGTCTGCAATCGCGAATAGCGCCAGATGTGAGCGTCTTTATGGACGAAACCTCGCTAATGCGCCTCATCGACAACACCCTAAGCAACGCCATAAAATACTCGCGCCCCGGCGGCAAGATCATCATCGGGCTGGAAAAGGGGGTGAGCATAGCGGTCTTTAGCGTGCAGGATTTCGGCATCGGCATAAAGGATACGAGCGCGATCTGGGATAGATACTCGCGCGAAAACGCGGCTCTTGGCGGATTCGGCCTCGGGTTAAACATAATCGATAAAATTTGCAAGCGCTACGGCATCGCAAAAAGCGTCAGCTCGAAGCTTGGCGAGGGCAGCACCTTTTGCTACAAAATCCCGCTGTTTAAGCAGAAACTTTTGGACTAAGAAGGTGCTAAATTTAGACGCAAATTTTAAAATTTTAAAAGTAAAATTTACGCGACTATCGAGCTTTTTAAAATTTTGTTTTAGCGTGGCTTTTCAACCACCTTTAAGTTCCCTGCCTTCCAGGTATTCTTTTTCTATATCATATTTTATATTACCGCAATTATCGAAATAATATTTGGGCGAATTACCAGATTTTTCATAGTATGTTCTTAAGTTATATTCAGTTGGAATTTTATCAAATAGCAAAATAGAGTTGGATTGAAAAAAGTTGTCTCTAATTATGAAATTTTTATCTAGCATAAGAAATACGCTATCCTCAAAGCACAAAATCAAAGGCTTCGTAAAACCGACTATTTTATCGACAGTATCAACTTTCAAATATTGTTTCGGATCCGTTGTAGTCGCCTTTAGTTCCGCAATATACAGATCCTCAATAGTTTTTACTTTATTGCTGCTGTTTTTTAAAATTTCAAGATAATTCCCAAAATTCAAGTCTTTCATCTCATAATAATCAGCGGAATACTTATATTTTATATCGTCGTTCTCTCTATAACTCGCTATCTTTTTTAATACGATAATTTCTTTATCTAAAAATTCTCCGACAGCGTGTTTATACAGCTCCTCTTTGGGTAAAATTCTATCCTCTTTTAGACAATAGCCTTGTTTGTATTTGTTATAGTCGGAAAGAGAAACGACA
>CALHQN010000207.1 GCA_938036585.1 uncultured Campylobacter sp. | reverse complement strand
TCGGCTTGGTTGCAGCCTGAGTCGGCTTAGTTGGAGTCTAAGTCGGCTTGACTGCTGTCTGCATTGGTTTGGTTTGTTTGCCGTCCGTCTTGGTTCGTCAATTATCGGCTGGCGCAAGCCGCTAATGCCGGCGAAAATTTTAAAATTTTATCCCCTCTGTTTAAAAAGCCGGCTTATGCTCCCTGCGGCGCGCTGCTTTAAAATTTTGAAATTTACTTAAATTTCATCTTTGCCTATTTTGAAAACGAACATCTTGCATGCGTTACAAAAGGCAGGAATCAGGCTAAATAGGCGCCCTTTGAGGCTCCAGTGGCTTTTATACATTTTTAGCATTGCAGCCTCCCTGACGAATCTGATATGCGCGCTATCCCAGTCCTGCACCTCCGCGCCGCCGCCGATACCCATTTTAAAGGGTGCGTTTTGCATGTGTTTCATCGCGTCATGGCGCTTTGAGTCGAATTTCCTAACCGAAAACTCGCTCATAAAGTCGCTCAGCACGTAGCCGCGGAATTTTTGTGCAAGCGCGATAAAAAATTTTTTAAATTCCTCTTTTTCAAAATACATACTCACCCCCTCCAAGATGAAGATGTAGCCCGCGCTGCCGTGCTTTGCAGCTAGCTCGTCCATCCATGAAAGATCCAGCATCGAGCGGGGCAGGCTGAAGTTGTTCTCCGCCTTGGGTAGCAGCGCGTCGCGCACGGCTATGACGTCGGGCAGATCAAGGTCGTAAAATAGAGCGTTCGGCAGGGCGTGCTGGAGCCTAAGCGGGCGGGTGTCGAGCCCCGCGCCAAGCTGCACGATGATAGGGCGGTCGAACTCCGCCGCGAGTCGCAGAGTCTCGTCGTCGAAAAATTTCGCGCGGATCACTGTGCCTGTCTTACTAAGGCACGCGTCGTCGAATTTTGCAAAATCATAATCGATCTGCTCTACGACGGCGCTTGAAAAGGGATCGTTTAGGATCGGATCCGCGTCTTTGAAATCCAGATGGCGCATATAGACGTTGATTAGCAGCGTCTCGGAAACGCTATCTTTAAAATTTGGCTTTTGCATATCTTTCCTTTCTATCGCGAGCGAGCTTTCGGCGCAGCGGCTATGCAAGGGCTTTTTAGATTGTGGCGACCCACTCATCGCAGATTTTACTCGCGGCGTGAAATTTATATTGATTATTATATAGCGCAAAAGTTAAAAACCTGCTTTTGTGTCGAAATCGCCTATCTTGCAAACATGGCGCGCAAGCAAGCCTTTAAATTTAGACTGGCTCTCGACGTTTTAAGTTTGGTATTGTATAATCACCGGTTTAAGGGAGAAAATTTTATGGAAAAATCGCGTTTGGGATTACTGCAAACCGAGGCTATCGCTACGCTTAGCGATGCGGAGCTCGCGGCATTCGAGCGCTCCGTCGTTAAAAAAGGCTATGTTTATTACAGCGATACTCCGAAGGTTTT
>CALHQN010000206.1 GCA_938036585.1 uncultured Campylobacter sp. | reverse complement strand
TGCTCATCGCCACGCCGCTAACGATCGCGGGCGAAAAGCTCGCGCGCCTCGTGGGGCGGCTGGAGTGCGAGACGTGGAGCCTGCCGCTGCCTTGCCTTGTGGAGTTTGCGCAGGATTTGGAGTTTGACTCACCCGCGGTTCGAGCCTATCTGCGGGAGGAGCTCGGTAAATTTGAGCTTGAGCGCCTCGGTTCGCTCGTGCTTGGTTGCACGCATTTTAACTATTTTAAGGACGTTTTGCGCGAGATTTTGCCGCCACAAGTGCGCATCATCGACGGTATCGACGGCACGTTAAACCGTCTAGCAAGCGAGCTTGGCGAAGAGCTAAAGCTTGTACGAGTCGAGGATTTGCCCTCGCAAGCGGCTAAATTTAACGCGGGTAGCGATGTAAAATTTGGTGCGAATCCATCGGCGCAAGCCCACAAATTTGGCGCGGAAGGGCGAGACGCAGGCGGCAGACAGAGCGTAAAAGGCAAGAGCAAGCGGGGCGAGGGGAGCGATGAAAGTGGCAGTGGCGAACAAGGCGCGGAAGGGGGAAACGAAAGCTGTGTCGGCAAAAATAATGCAGAAAGGTACGGCGAGAGTGGTGGTAAAATTTACTATCCAAACGGCAACAGCGTGGAGTATTGTTGCTCGGGCAGGGCGCTAGATGCGGTGCAGTTACGCAAGGTGGAGATATTTTTAAAGCGGCTCGATGCGATGCGAGGGATCAGTTAGGCAGCGCGCCTGTACGCCGCAACGCGGATTGAAATTTTATCACATCGCGGATCGCACCACGCAAATTAAAATTCTAGCGCATCGCAGATCGTGCCGTGAAAGTTAAAATTTTGATGCGCTATAAATCGCAGCGCAGACTCAAAATCGCGCCGTTTTGTAAATCGTACCGCATAGGCTAAAATTTCGCCGTGCGAAAATTTAACTCGGCTCGGCGATTTAGAAGCGGCTTCGCAACGGCGTGCGAGCAATGGTGTCTCGCTACCACCCGGCGCGCGAAAATTAAAATTTGACGGGGCAAGACGCCGTCATTGCTACTCCTTTAAATTATATAGCGTAAACCGAGATTGCCGTATGTGAGGAGATACCTCGCCGCACGAATTATCGCCGCAGATTTGAAATTTTAAATTTAGACTAGGGCGCGGATAAAGTGTGCGAACGAGGTTAAATTTAGCACGCCGTGTAAACCGCCGCCGAGTGAAATTTAGACTAGGCGCACGGCGTAAATTTTAAAATGATTAAATTTCAAGGCGCCGCGCAGTCCGCAAGTCTTTTTTGCGGTAGCCAAAGCCCGCAGGCTAAATTTGAAATTCCAAAATCCTTAAAGCAAGATTTCGCGCCATGTCGTTTCGCGGGCGAGATTTATGCCGCAAAATTCGGCGCGTGCAGGGTAAATTTACCCTGCACCGAAGGTGCAGAGTGAATTTAGAATGTATTAAGAGTTTAAAATTTGATTTATTCTATTTTCAAAGGAGTATTTGATCTTCTTATAAAAGAAGCGTCATAAGCATGTCTCAAATTGACGGCTTCGACACTATTTGGATCTGCGGGTTCTTTGTCTTTATATTTTTCTATGATAGCCTTAGCTTCGTCCCAATGCTCTAGGTAGTAATCAACAGTATACGCCATACTCTTTTCCTCCACGACCGTTTTGGCGTTCAAGCAATTCTTATAAGAGTTGCTTCCGTCTTTTAAAGTGTTGAAATCGCACTTCGCTAAAACCTCTTTGGCTTCGTCCAGATGTGCGTCGTAATACTCCTTGGTCTTTACCTCGGTATCGTCACCGCAACCAACTAATAAAGCAGCTAACACCCCCCCCCAGAGGAACATCTTAGGATTTTTCATTTCATTCTCCTTGTTTGAAATTTTATCGGATATTTTACTACCCGTTTACTTTAAAAATTTTAAATTGCAGGCGGGCGCGCCGTTTTTAATGAGGCTCGTTAAATTTAGCTTTTAAAATTTGTTCGCGCTTTTTGAAATTTTGTTTTAAAATTTTACTTGCGTGACGGAATTTTACAGAGTGAAATTCCGCAAGGCAGATTAGAATTCTGCTCGGTAGAATTCCGCATCTCTGCGGAATTCGGAAGTGGAAGGCAAAAGCGAAATTTAAAAATTTACGAGAGCTACTCCTCTATCTTTTTACCTGCGAACCGCACGAGCGCCCACGTAACGGCAAGTCCCATCGGTAGCGCAATCCAGACGCTAAGCCCTAGCGCTACGGGCAGATAGCCCGCCACCACGGCGACCGCGCCGACGGATAGAGCGTAAGGCATCTGCGTCTTTACGTGCTCGATATGATCGCAGCCCGCGCCCATCGACGAAAGGATCGTGGTGTCCGAAATCGGCGAGCAATGATCGCCGAAAATCGCGCCCGTAAGTACGCCCGAGATATTTACGATCATATAGGCGTGAAGCGCATCGCCCGAAAGCCCGTAGTGAAGTCCCACGGCGTTTGCCAAAGGTATGGCAAGCGGCATTAAAATTCCCATCGTGCCGTAGCTCGTACCCGTCGAAAAGCTAATGAACGAGCCCAGCACGAAAATCGCTACCGGCAGCAAGAATTTCGGCGTATTTTGGCTTAGCATATCGACCAGATAGCGCGACGTGCCGAGCTCTTTGATGACAGAGCTGAGCGACCAGGCAAGCAGCAAGATCACGATCGTAACGATCATCGTCTTCCACCCTTTGATCCACGTAGAGATCGCCTCTCTGACGTCAAAAATTTTGCGGTAAACGCTCATAAATATAGACACGACCGTAGCAAGAAGCGCCGCTTGAAAAAGCGCGACCGACGAGTTCGCGTTGCCGAACGTCGCCTGAAGCGTCGTAAAGCTTAGCGGAGCGGCTTTTGCGGCTGCGAGAGCATCGCCTTCAAGCTTGCTTAGCCCGCTAAAATAAAAGCTCGCAAATGCGCCGCAGATTAGCACTATAAGCGGGATAACGGCGTTTGAAGCCTGCGGCTTGATCCCCTCTTTGGGCTCTAGCGTTTTATCTTCGAGCTCGGCGATGTTAGAATTTTTAGAGTGGATTTCGCCGGTCGCCGCGCGCCTTTCGGCAGAGAGCATCGGCCCAAAATCCCTGCGCATGAACGCCACGTAAACCACGAAAGCAAGCATGAAAAGATTGTAGAAGCGATACGGCATGGTTTGCACGAAGATCGAGAAGGCGTTTACGTTTTGCACGCCGATCTGATCATATCCCGCTCTTATCAAAGAGACCTCAAGACCTACCCAGGTAGAAATTAGCGCGATACCCGCAATCGGTGCGGCGGTGGCGTCGATGATAAAGGCGAGCTTTTCGCGGCTGACCTTAAATTTATCGGTGATCGGCCTCATAACGGGGCCTACGATCAGGGCGTTTGCGTAGTCGTCGAAAAATACGAAAAGGCCCATAACCCACGTCGAAATTTGCGCCGAGATACCGGTTTTAGCGCGCTTGCTAATCCAAAGCGCCACGGCTTTCGTGCCGCCCGTCCTGCTAATCAGAGCGACCACGCCGCCGATACAAAGTACCTGCAAAAGCACGCCCGCGTTGCCTTTGCTAGCCATCGAGCCCACCACGCGCGCGACCAGATCGGTAAAGCTGCCCACAAGCGCGGAGATCGGATTGTCGTTAACGACGGCGAGCATATAGGTGCCGCTAAAAACGCCGATGAAAAGCGATAAAATCACCTCTTTGGTGATAAAGGCAAGCGCGATCGCCACGACGGGTGGCACTAGCGTCCAGATGCCGAAAAGCTCGGCATTATGCTGTCTGGTCGCGTCATCCACCGCAAATGCGGCGACGGACAAAACCGTCAGTAGTAGAATTTTTCTCATTTTTCCCCCTTTTGGAATTTTGATATTCTAAATAAAAACCCGCCTTGCTGCGTCGCCGCTTCCCTTGCGACTACGGCGCTGAAAGGTTTTGTCGCTCGCGCCACCTATATTAGCGCGCGTTGCCGCCTTTTTTGCAGTGCCGATACCTACGCGCCTCGCCGCCGTTAGGCATTTTGACGCGATCTGCGCGGTACTTACGCGCGAACTTTCTCTCTGGCTTGTTGTGCGATCTCCTCGAACGCAAATCATATTAATCCCCTCGCGCGCGGTATTTGTGCGCGCTATGTCGTCTCTAAAGCACGCCTTGCCGAATCTTTCTTTAAATTTACGCGCGATCTCCTTTAGAAGATACTTGTCCGGTTTAAATTTTAGCTGTTTGTGAGCGCCCATTCGCTTCCTTTACCCGCGTAAATTTAGCGCGTAAAAACCACGACCTCGCCGCGCTCAAACGTGATCTGCCGCCCCGCTAGATACAGCTCGAAGTAGGGCTTCAAAAAGTCTTCCTGCGGCCTTTGCGCGTAGTTTGGATACTGCAAGTACGCTGATAGCAGGTAGTCACAGTCGATCGAATAATACGCCTCGCCGAGCACCCATAGCTTTGCATCGAATTTCGGCGAATCTATCATCCACTCCGTGATCGCCTCATAGACGGCGTCCGCAAGCTCATCTTTGTTATGCGCGAGATCAAAGCTCTCCTGCACGCGAGCGGATTTTATCTGCTCAAGCATCTCTAAAAGCTCGTTCTTGCCTAGAAACTCGGCAAAAATTTTTAAATTTCGAACGTGCGCTAAAGCTAGACTCTTAAGTCCTTCGTCATCAAATTTCGGATCCTGCGGCGGGCAAAAATACCCGGGCGCCATGCCCTGATCGAACGCCTCTTGCGTCTGCTGCGCCGTGACTGCGTAGATCGGCATTATGCGCGCTTGCAGCGCCTCGCCGTTTTGCAGCGGCGCAAACACCGCTCTCGCGCCCGTGCCCTCGGGCATAAAGCACTGAAAAAGTCCGTAAAACTTATCCTGCAGATCTATCTCTTTGCAATCTAAATCAAGATCCAGCCCCGCAGCCTCGTCAATGCGGCGCGCGTACTCGAAATTCGTCATCTTGCCCCTTTTAAATTTTGACCGTCAAAGCGTTTGGGTGGAATTTTACCTAAATTTTACGCATTTGCCGAATTAAAATTTATGCGCTATGAGACTTTTATGGAATTTAAAATTTAGCGGTTCGGTTTGGGTTCAGTACTGTGACAAAGCGGCGGAGAGATTGGCGGCGGCAGGTGTCGCGTGACGGGGTGATGAGCGGCGACGGGCAGATCATTGCGCGACGGAGGGCGGCGCCCGACGGCGGTACCTACGGCACGTGACGACGGGGGTAGCCGATGATCGCGACCGCAGCGCTCGCAGGCTACTTGCTCGCAAAAGCAGATTTTTCGCGCTCAGGCCGTCGCAAAATGGCGAGCGGTGTATTGGATGGCGGCCGCTGCCGCAGCACTCGCAAGCGGCTCGCTCGCAAAAGCGCTTTTTCGTGCTCATAGCGCGCATTAGCGGCGCAAAGTCGGCGGCATTATTCGATCCGTTGCGCGCGAAATGAAATTTTATCGTTTAAATTCTAGAGCAAGACCTGCGCCTGCAGCGGTAAATTTGCTTGTAGTAATGAAATTTATCGTCCAAATTTAGTAAAAGATAAAATTCCAAATCGCGCATTAAGTAGTGTGAAATTTTATTTGATTTTGTTTCGCCGCGCAGCTGTTTGCGCGGCTTGCTTTAAATTTTATTCTATCCCCGTAAATGCTGCTTTTGCGTCCGCCAGATCCTTCTCGTCCGGGTGTTTCGCAGCCTCCGCCCAGCGCGCAAGTCGCTCGGGGGTGATAGGGTGGGGCGAGTTGCCGCCGGCCGCCATTTTGCGCATCGTTTCAAGTAGATTCGGATCGATCGCGCCCTGGCAGGCAAACTCCCTTACAATCTCGTTGCCGTTTGCTTTAAGCCCCTCTTCAAAGGTATCCAGACACTTACGCGAGTGCTCGCCGTCCGGCTCCGCGCCCAGAGTCATAAAAACGCCAAGCTTCTTGCCGTGAATCTTGCGTAAAAAGCGCATAAATTTCGCTTCGGCTTCGCCCTTATCGACGTAAAAGCCCAAGGCTATGAAATCGTAGTCATCGACCTCACCCTCAAAGTCGCGGAAATTTAGACTCTCGCAGCCTAGTTGCTCGGCGATCGCGTCGCCCACCTTTTTCGTGTTACCCGTTTGTGAGGTGTAAAGCACGATTTTTTTCATACAAAATCCTTTCTAATAATGTTTGCTATCTCTTCGTTGATATTGTTGCCCCAAAAAATTCCGTCCAAGTTTAAGATTGATTTTTCATCCTTAAGCTCCAAAAGTCCCCAGCTCTCAAATTCTTTGAGCTTTTGCACCGCTTCGTCGTAAATATTCGCGCTTAGCGCTTCTTTTAGCTCGTTTAAGCTTACGATCGGATACTGAAACAGATTGCTTAGCACGCCGTATTTTGCTTCGCGCTCATCGATTCGCGAGATCATCTTATGTCCCGACACGCCGTAAATTCCGAAGCCCGCTACGTGTCCGCCCGCGCCGTTGCCGATAGGTAGGATATCTGTGCCCTTGTGGCTTAGCTTGATGTAGCCGTAGTTATCGCGACCTTTTCGAGCAAGTTTGGTAAGCTCCAAAACCTCGAAATTCCCGCTTTGCAGTAGCGCCTCTGCAAAGGCATGGTGCAGCTTTTTATCAGTCGGCAGATCGTAGTAGGAGGTGTCGATCTTTTTGGATAGCTCCGAGCCTTCGAAAAACATCAGCGAGTAAAAGCTAGCGCTATCTAGACCTAGCTCAT
Source organism: uncultured Campylobacter sp. (assembly GCA_938036585.1). Lineage (GTDB taxonomy): Bacteria > Campylobacterota > Campylobacteria > Campylobacterales > Campylobacteraceae > Campylobacter_B. The sequence goes on along the minus strand of CALHQN010000206.1, from coordinate 3,376 downwards.
TTACGTAGCGCGCGTCTGCGATCGCTTCCTCCACGCTTTCGTTCGGGAAGTTGTAGATGATGTCGCAGCAGAGCATGCCGTCAAATTTTTCTCTAAGATCCTTCAGTCGCTCGATTGCGCGAGCGGGCTTATGCACGCGGTTTAAAAGCGCGCGCCCCTGTCTGCTGAAGGTCTGCACGCCGATGCTAAAGCGATTTACGCCGAAGCTTTGCAGAGCGAGCGCTTTTTGCGTATCTAGATTATGCAGCGTAGTTTCTATGCTGATCTCGCAGTCGTCTGCGATCTTGAAATTTTTATGCAGCGCGCCCAGAACCTTTTCGAAGTGAGCTTCGCTAAAGACGCTCGGCGTGCCGCCGCCGAAGTAGATACTTTTGACGTTTTTGGTATCGAAGTAGGGCATCTCGCCGTAGTCTTTGATCTGGCGGATTAAAAATTTAGCGTATTCGTCCAGCTCGTCGCCGAGTTTGGAGCGCATCATCGAACAAAACGAGCAGATGTTGTCGCAAAACGGCACGTGCAGATAGATCACGCAATCGCTGTCTTTCGCAGGCTGCTCCAGCGCATCGAACAGCTCGTTTTCGCTCGCGGAGGCGCTCTCGAAAAGCTTGGAGCGGTGGTGGGATTTAATGCGTTCTTTAAACATCTATTTCGTTGCCTCCGCGTAAATTTCATCCACCGTCTCGCCGATCTGCGGGCTGCCCCGCAAGATGAGCGTCGGGGCCTTTAAAATTTTGCCCGATTTTACCGCTTTGGTATTTCTAAGGATCGGATTTGCTTTTAAAAAATCCTCCGTCTCTCCGCCTACGATGACCATAATATCGGGGTTTTGCTCCAAGATGTATTCGGCAGATACCGCGGGCGTGCTGCCTTCAAGACCGTCTGCGATGTTTTTAGCGCCGAGGCGAGCGAAAATGTCGCCGATGAGGGTTTTGTCATTGAAAGCCATAGTGGCATTTGAGCCGAAAAACATAGCCACTTTTTTACCGCGAAGCGCCGTTTTATTCGCAAAGACGCCGTCCATTTGCGCGCAAATTTTATCCGCCTCGCTCTCTTTTTTTACGATAGTCGCGATGGTTTTTACGTTTTTGCAGATCTCTGCGGTGGAGTTTGCATCCATCGCAAGACTCTTAAGCCCCAGCTTTTGCAGATTCTCGCTAACGCCTGCGGAGTGAAAGCTCGTGATGACTAGATCGGGCTTAAGCTCGACGATCTTTTCCATATTCGGCTTTACGTAGGTGCCTACGCTAGGCAGTTTCGCGGTTTCTGCCTCCGGGCGGATCTTGCTCATCGAGGTAGTTGAGATCGCAGCGATCTGATCCTGCGCGCCTAAAGCGTAGATGATCTCGACTGCTGCGGGATCAAGTACGACTAGACCTTTGGCGAGCGCAAAACTCGCCGAAAGCAAAGCTATAAGAATTTTTTTCACATTTTCTCCTTTTGCGGTAAGATAAATTTGGTCCCTAAATTTTCGACTATCAGGGCGTCAAAGCCGTAAATTTCTTTTATGATCTGCGGCGTAAAAAGCTCGCTCGCGCTACCGCGATACCTCACTGCGCCGTCTTTTAGCATCAAAATTTCATCGCAAAACAGCGAGGCTAAATTTAGATCGTGCAGCACGATGACGCTCGTTAAATTTAGTGTTTTGGTTAAATTTTCGCAGATCCTCATCGCCTCGATCGCGTAGTTTATATCAAGCGCACCCGTGGGCTCATCGAGCAGTAAAATTTCAGGCTCGCTTACGAGCGCTCTAGCAAGCAGCACGCGCCCGAACTCGCCGCCGCTTAGCTCAAACGCGCTGCGATTTAAAAATTTCTTCACGTCCAAAAGCTCGGCGATTCGCTCTACCTTGTCGCGGTCGCTCGCATCGTAGCCGCTAAATGCGCTTTTTAGGCGGCAAAATCTGCCCGCAAGTAAAATTTCATTCACGTTCAGCGCGGCTGCGAGGGCTGTTTTTTGCGGCACGAAGCCGATAAGTGCGGCAAGCTCTTTGAGGCTATATTCGCTTGCTATTTTGCCGTTTATTTCGATGATACCGCTTTCGGGCTTTAAAATTTGCAATATGTTTTTTAGCAAGGTGCTTTTGCTGCAGCCGTTAGGACCCAAAATCCCGTAAAATTTTCCCCGCTTTAAATTTAACTCTATGCCTCGCAGAATCGCCCGCTTGCCGTAGCTGAAGTTTAGCGCCGAAATTTTCATGCATGCTTCCTAAACGCGAGGTATAGAAAAAAGGGCGCGCCGAAAAAGGAGGTCACTACGCCGATCGGAATTTTTACCGGCGAGAGGGCGTTTTTAGCGATTACGTCGCAAAAAACTAAAAAAACTCCGCCGGTAAGCGCGCTAGCAGGGATCAGCACGGCATTGCTCGCCGTATGAAGCGCCATGCGAAGCGTGTGCGGAATGATGAGCCCCACAAAGCCTATCATCCCCGTAAACGCGACCGAAAAGCCGATGATGAGCGAGGAGACGATGAGTAGGCTCTTTTTGGACTTCTCGACATTGAGTCCCAGCGATTTCGCCTCCTCGTCGCCGTTTAAGATAATATTTAGCTCGTGGCGCTTCGCGTAAAAATATGCCATGCAAAACAGCAGTGGCGGCAGCAAAAGCGCGATCTTTTGCCAGTTTGCGCCGCCTAGATAGCCCATCATCCACGCCGTAATCCTAAAACTATCCTCTCCGATTAGATAGACCGCAAAGGATGTAAATGCGCCCAAAAAGGACGATACGGCGATACCTACGATCAGTAGCGTGGAGATCGAGCGGGTGTGGGCTGCGAGCTTAAAGATCACGAGCGAAAGCCCGCTGGCGGCCAAAAATGCGAAAATTCCGTAAAAAACGTCGCTAAGCCCCAGTAGGTAGGCTATGACCGCGCCGAAGGTCGCTGCCGAGGCGATGCCGATGATGTAGGGATCCGCAAGCGGGTTTAAAAACACGCTTTGCACAACCACTCCCGAAGTTGCCAGCAGCGCGCCTATTAAAATTCCAAGTACGAGGCGCGGCAGGCGCATTTGAGTTAGAATCAGCTCCTTGGTTTCGTCCAGCTCGCCGAAGGTGAAAAATTTTACTATGTCGCCTAGCGAAATGCTCGCTCCGCCGCTACTTACGGCCACTAAAGCAAGCAAGACGAAAGCTGCGATTAAAAAGAGATAAAATTTAAAGCTCATAGCCCACCAGGCGAACTATACGCGCAGATTTCGTCGCGGCGGATATTTTAAAATTTAAGCGGTATCGGGAATTTATGCGCGCGGAATTTATGAAATTTTTACGGCTGGCGCAATTATTTTTGCAGCTTGCATAGCTTTTGATATCAGCGCGAAAAAGTACGTAGCCGCACACCTGATCCGGCATAAATCTCCTCCTAAAAGTATTTGCGATTTTT
>CALHQN010000205.1 GCA_938036585.1 uncultured Campylobacter sp. | reverse complement strand
ACAAAATGAAATTTTTCGGCATAATCGCAGGGATTTTAATCCTGCTTATCGTAGGCGCGGGCCGCCTATTTTTCAGCGATTTTGGCAACAATCTCACCAAGCCTTACATAGAAAATTTGATCAAAGAAAAAAGCGGCCTTGACGTGAAGCTTGAGAAATTCGATCTAAATTTCGGCGATCTGGACATCAGCGCCAATGTTGGTGATGCTGCGAGCGTAAACGTAAAGGGCAAATACTCGCTTTTTGCGCGCTCTTTCGATCTTAACTACGACGCAAACGCGCACGATCTAGCCAAGCTCGGCATAAAAACGAGCGAAGGGCTAAGCCTTAAGGGGCAAATTTTGGGCGATCTTGGCAAATTCGGCATCAACGGCAGCGGGCGGATTTTTGATAGCAACGTAAAATTTTTAGCAAATTTAAAAGACCTCAAGCCGCTTGATCTGCAAATCGACGCCAAGGCTCTAAACGTAGAAAAAGCCCTTGCCGTGGCTTCGCTACCGATCTACGCCAAAGGAAATATCGACGTGCTCTCGGACATCAAGGCTAGCAGCGGCGGCGCAGAGGGCAATGCAAGCATCAAAAGCTCAAATTTGATCCTAAACGAATCTGCGTTTAAAGATATGAATATCTCCATCCCAAAGGGCGTGCAGATCACGCTAAACTCGGACATCACGGCGCAAAATGACGTCCTGCGAGCAGCAAGCAAGATCGATTCGACGCTAGGTAATATCAGCGCCGAAAAGTCGGAATTTGATCTGAAAAACAAAACTTTAAACTCAGATTTTAATCTAAATTTGCCCGATCTAGCGAAGCTCGAAAGCCTGCTCGGGCGTAAAATTTCTGGCGATGTTAAAGCAAACGGAAATTTAAAGACCGATTTTTCTACGCTTGAGCTTTCAAACTCGCAAATTTCGGCGTTTAAAGATGCGCTTAAAGCGGATGCCGAGGCCAAATTTGACCTGAAAAACAAAAACGGCGAGCTGTCCGCAAAGCTAAATGCAAACGATCTAGCCGCGCTGCAAAACGCCCTGGGAGTGAAGCTGCAAGGCAAGGCAAATGGCGAGCTTAGCGCGGCTCTAGCGCAAAATGAGCTTAAAAATCTAAACTTAAATCTAAACGCGATGGGCGGCAACCTGAATGCGAACGGAAATTTGAGCGATCTAAAGCTTAAGGCGAGCAATCTAAATCTGGCCGTGCTTTCGGCTCTGTTTTACGGTAGCGCCATCGGAGAGGGCACGATAAACGGCGATGCGAAGTTAAGCTTAAAAGACGGCATCAACGGCACGGCGCAAATTTCGCTCGCTAACGGCGTGATTTTTAAGAAATTTTTAGACGGCGCGACGGGCAAGAACTTCCCAAGCGATCTGAAAACGGACGCGCAGGCGCAGACAAATATCAAAAACTCCGTCGCGACCTTTAGCGTAAGCGCAAACTCCGATCTGGCGCAGCTTCAGAGCCTAAACGGCACCTACGAGCTCAAAAACAAAGCGCTTAAAGCAAACTACGCGCTACTGATCCCGAGCTTGCAGCGACTCGAGTTTTTTCTAAATCGCAGACTAAACGGCAAAATTGCCGCTACCGGCGAGCTTTCGCACGATGGCAAGAGCCTGTTTGCGACCATAAATTCCAAGATCGCGGGCGGCGAGCTGAACGGACAGATCGCGGGCGATGAGGCAAATTTTAAAATCCAAAATTTCATCGTAAAAGAGCTTACGACGCTTCTAAATATCGATCATGTCTACGACGGCACGGGCAATGCGAATCTTACGTATAATACAAACTCGCGCAGCGGAAAATTTGACTCGATCATCAATAACGGCCGCCTTCCTAGCGGCGGATTGATCGATAAAATCGGCAAAATTTTAGGCCGCGATCTAGGCGGCGAGGTCTATAACGACGCCAAAGTAAACGGCACGATCAAGCAAAATTTGATAAATTTCAACGCCGATATGAGCGCGCAAAAAAGCAAGCTAAACGTCACGGGCGGCACGCTGGATAGCAAAACGGGCGCGATTTCGGTGCCGGTTAAGGCAAACATCGAAAAAACCGATCTTGAAATAAACATCACCGGCACGATTAAAGAGCCGAAATACAATATCCAATCGGACTATCTAAAGGGCAAGCTCGACAAGCAGATCGGCAAGGGTATCGACAAGCTTTTCGGCGTGAAAAAAGACGATAACAGCAGCAAAAACGACGCTAAAAAGGAGCAATCAGACGCGATTAAGGGGCTGATAAATGGGCTATTTTAGCCCATTCGCTCCCATTTGGCGTTTGGAATTTATGGATACTACTAAACGAGCGCGAGATTTAAAATTTTGAAATCTCGCGCAGTTTAAATTTTAAAATTTTATGCAGTTTAAAATTTAGAATTTTGCGCTTGCCAGCGCAGCCGGAGCCTCAAAATTTTAAAGCTCGGCGAAAACTATTTATCAAAAATTTTTAATCTCGTTTCGATCTGTATTTTAATAGCGCTTCAAATTTAACACTGCAAATTTATCCTGCTCGCGCCGCTATCCGCAATAAAATTTTATGCAGCGCAAGCCTAGCGTCTTTTAAAGTGTTTCGTATCGATACTGCGCGCCGTGTTTTCAGGCTATCCGATGCTACTTAAAATTTCGCGGCGCAATGTTTATTGCAGCTGGCGCCATGCTTGATAAAATTTACCCGCTATAATCGCAAGAAAAATGAGCGTTAAAATTCCAAATACCGTAGCCGTAAATTTATCATCCGTCGTAGCGTATTTGTCATATCTAAATTTCATCAGATACTCGCGCTGCGGCGGATCGACGCTCGCATTATAATCCAAAAATAAGA
>CALHQN010000204.1 GCA_938036585.1 uncultured Campylobacter sp. | reverse complement strand
GGTGTTATTCATATTATTTGAAAAACTCATTTATTCTCCTATCTGATTTATTATCTGCACTGCGAATTCTTGCCCTTTTACGGCGGCAAGCAGCGCGCTCAAAGCCGCACGGGAGTCTTTCACTCCGCGCGCGCCCAAAGAGGTGCCTAATAGCACGCAGCCCTCGGTATTGCGCCCGTTGTTGCCCGAATGGATCAAGATGCAGCGAGTTTTTGATACCAGCTTATTCCATAAAAGCGGCAGACGAACTCTAAATTTCGGGCTATCGTGCCAGGCTATCTGATACCTTCCTTGCGGTATACGTCTATCCATGCCGCTCTGCGTGGTATCTGGGCCCGCAGGCTCGCAGGTATATCCTTTTAGCACCTCTTTTTCGCCGTCACGCAATACGAAGCGCCCTAGCGTCATATCATCAATCTCTTTAAATCTAACGATTTCTAAGGTCATTTTTACTCCTTTACCCTTCAAATTCTATCTCTATATTGTAGGCTGACGGCTCTAGCGTATGCGAAACCGATTTTACGCTAAATTTAACATCCTCAAGCCCTGCAGCGCCTTTAAATTTAACCTGCGCACCCGCGACGATATTGGCGCCCATACACGAGCACCGCCCGTTAATACCGCCCTTTTTGAGCTCATTTAGTTTGCTTTGCGCCAGCTTATAGGCCTCGGCGTCGCTTTTCGGCTCCGGGATCTGCATCTTATAGGTCTGTTTGCCTTTGCCTACTTTGATCTGCTTGCGTTTCCCGCTTTCTACGTCCTGCCATTCGCAAGTAACCGATCCGTATGCATTGCGATTTGCTTCTGTGATATTCAAAGAAGCGAGATCTATCAAATTTAATTCTATTTGTGGCAATCCGCTCTCTGTCTCTGCTTCATCTGCTTCATCATATCCGCTTTTCGGCGCTAGGATCAGCGTGTCGTTTTTGGTGGCGGCTAGATAGCCTAGTTCTTTACTAAGCGAATACAAAAACTCCAAATCGCTCAACCCATCTTGCAGGCGCGATCTGATCGCCATATCCTCTCCGCTCGTTTTAAGCTTCAGGGTGTTTTCGTCCGCGATCTTGCCGGCAATGGCAAAAAGCGTGGTATTTTCCCAGCTGCGGCGTTTTTTGGTCTTGATCTCACCGGCAAAATCTACGGCGGTCGCACGCACCTCAGTACTTTGCTCTTTAAAATCTCGTTCGCAGGTCTGCACGGCAAATTTACCGCACAGCCATATATTATCGGCACCTTCCTCGCCTTCGTCCGCCCAACCCAAATATAGCTCAAGCTTGTCGCCGAATACCGGCTTTGCAAAGATGCCGTGCACCTTAAAACTGATCTCATCGCTTTTAAAGCCCTCTTTGTCGTCAAAGCCTAGGCTAATCAAATTTTGCCTTATGGTTTGCGTGATATCTTTTTCATTTGCTAAAAGACGAAATATGGGTTTTCTCACCATAGCGCGGCCTGCTTTTGCGGTATTTTTTCTTCGCTTAATTCCGGCAGGGTTACGCTATCGCCCGCCTTTAAAATAATTTCTAGCCTCGGATTTAATTCTAGCACGCTTTCGAAATACCTTAAATGTCCATAATGCTTATAAACGATCTGATCCAATCGCTCGCCGTCTTTTGCTTTATAAATCATATTTATGCCTCTGTTTGATTAAATTTCGTCCGCATCGTAATCCCTTCTAAGCGTAAGGCTAAATGTCTGCGTGAAAAATGCCCCGTTTGGAGCGAATACGGATCTGTTTTCGCTGATCTTTTCTATCGCAAATCTGCCTAGATATTTACCTAGCCCCGTCACGAGTGGTAGCGACTGCCGCAGCTCTGCCAAAGCATAAAGCGGCTTAAGCGCACTTTGTCCATCGCAGGCGAAGGGCAGAGTTTGCCCGCTAATGGTGATGCTCTGTGTGCCCAGGTTTGCATTCAGCAGTGCGGAATGATTATTTATCCGCTCGGCGGAGTTTATACCGAATTCTGTCTCGATCGCTACCTCACTTGTTTGTTTCCATTCAAATTTAAAACCGCCCAAATTTAAGACCATTTTTAACCTCTCACGTCCGTATTTTTAGCATTTCGCTCATTTCGTCTGATAGCCTCCTGCACGTCCTTTGAAATCTGCCGCTTAAAAGCTTCGGTATCGATACTGCCTCCGTGAGCGTCTATCTTAAAATCCCCGTTAAAAGTAACGTTCGTATTGCCTCCGGCGCGGCTTGAGCTAAGAGTGCTGAGCGCTTCGCCCATAGGGCGATTCGGCGCAGGCGTGAAATTTCGATCGGCATTGCTATATGCGGGCGTCATAACCGGCGCACTATTATCTGTAAAGCCAAAAAATTCCCCTACGCTTTTTATGCTGCTACGCACCCAATCGATCTTTTCGCCTATCCAGCCGAAAAAGTCCGCAAATAGATCCTTCCACCACGCTACCGTCTCATCAAATACGCTACTGAATGCCTCTATCCAGCTATCCAGCCAACTTTTAAAGCTCTCCCATTCCGGTTTGATTTTTTGCCAAAAATTTTGAAAAAAGGCTTTGACTCTATCCCAATTCTCATACAGCCACACCGCCGCCGTAGCAAGCCCCACGACTATGGCGCCGATGCCCGTAGTGATTAGGGCTAGCTTCATTATGCGAAAGCCCGCGGCTGCGGCGATGCTTGCTCCTCGCAATATAGCCATAGCCGCCGCTGCGGCTTTGGATGCGATAGCATGAGCGATCAGAGCGGCTTTTTGCGCCACAAGTGCGATGTTTGTGCGAAGCGTGGCGGCAGTAAGCGCCCACATCCCTTTGACCATCAGGGCAATGATATGATAAGCCGTTCTAAACGGCGCAAAAGCAAGCATAAGGCCCGCAAAGCCTATTTTAACGCCGCTGATCGCTACTCCAAGAGCTATGAAGCCGCCTACCGCACCGGTCAGAAGTTTGGCGAGCGTAGGAAATTTTTCGTTAAATTTTCGCAGTGCGTTTCCGAAAGCCGCAAATAGTTTCGCTGCGCTATCTACGACGGGTAAAAAAGTTTCGCCGATCTGTGAAGCTAAATTGATCCAGCTTTGATGCAATCTATCTAGCGCCGAAGCGGTAGTATTGAGCTTAACCTGCAATTCTTTTTCCATAGAGCCCTTGGCTTCAGCAGAGCGCGCCAGAGCGATATTGCTTTTCAGCTCATCGATGTTTTGCACTAGAGATGCTATCTCATCATTATAGTTGCCGCCTACGAGGTCATAAAGAATTCCAGCTTGCGCATCTTTAGGCGCAGCCTTGATCCTCTCTAAGAAATCCACCATCGCGGCGGTAGAGTCTTTGTTTAAATTTTCTTTGAGTGTTTGGGCATCTAGCCCGATCTGTTTTAGGGCTTCGTGGAATTTCTTCGGTTGCTTTTCCGCACTTGCAAGCGTAGTAAAAAAATCGTTCAGAGAAGTACCCACGACGCTCGTGGCTTTACCCGTGCTAAGTAGGGTAGAGGCAAATGCCGCCGTAGTCTTGCCATCTAGATCTATCATCCTTGCCGTAGCGGCAAGCAAAGAGGTAGCCTCTAAAATTTGATCGGCGTTTGCGTTTTTTACCTTATTATCGAGTAGATTTATGGTGTCGAAAAGCTCCTCGATACCTTGTGTGTTTTTGATACCAAAGCCCACAAACATATTGTTTGTAGCCTTGCCTACATCGTTTGCGCTCATGGCGAAGGCACTCATCGCCGTCGTAGTAAGTCTAACGTATTTTATGAGCTCCTCGCCGCTTAAATTTGCTTTGCCACCCTCCGAGGCGATAGCCGCCACGTCGCTGAAGCTTTTGCCGAAGCTTGCGCTAAGGTTTCTGAGTTCGCCTTTAAGCTTCGCCATCTCCTCATCGGTGCCGTCTACATATTTTTTCACGTCGGCAAAGGCCGCCTCGTCGTCTATGGCAAATTTGATCGGCACGGCAAGGCTTGCGGTTTTTGCAAGAGTGCCCGCAAGATTTCCTATTTCATCCGAAATTGTTTGTTTGTAGCGAGCTATATCCTTGCTTACGCCCTTTAGCCCGTGCAAATTTTCGCTTATACTTTTTACGCTTACGCCGGCGTTTTTTGCACTACGCGCAAGCCCTTTTATTGCGTTATCGGCAGATTTGACGCTAGAAAGTCCTTTCAAAACCAGCCCTATACTTATGCCGAGCGTAGTTTGATTATCCATTTTACCTCCTTTCCTGCTGCAAATTTTAAAATTTATGTTAGAATACAGCTATGAACTATTCAAGATTAGTAGATATTTATAGCTGTTTCATAACGGCTGCCGTGCTTATCTTCAGCGTGATTTTCGGGCTAGAGCTCAACCCTATTTTAGTGGTTTTTGTCGTAGTACCGCTAGTCATGCTATTTTTAGATCCGCTTCACAAGACGCTTAAGCGCCTATTTAGGCTTTGAGCGTTCCGCTTTGCGCTTTTAAAATTTTAATACTTATAGCTACAAATTCACTAAAATCCAGCACATCCATATCCAAAATTTCGCTATAGCTAAAATGTAGCACGTAGCCTAGCAGCGCGATGTTTTCATTATCCGGCGCTGCTAAATGTCCAAAAAACCCTGCACCGCCTTTTGCAGGGCGTTAAAATCCGCAATATCGAGCTCCTCGATTTGCGCCGGGGTTTTGTTGGCGCAAGCAGCACAGAGTTTTATGCTTTGCTCGATCTCGGTTTTTTCAGCCGAAACAGCTTTGAAGGTTTTTACGCTCGGCGCAAAAACCTCTACCTCTTCGCCGCAGACCGGCAAATTCACTTTGATATTTCTCATTTTTTACCTTTCTATTTAAATTTACTTCTCGGGCGAGCCAAGCCCGCCCTGCGAGCGGGAGCTACGCTCCCTGCACCCACCTAAAGTTATT
>CALHQN010000203.1 GCA_938036585.1 uncultured Campylobacter sp. | reverse complement strand
GGTTTACTCGGCGGTCGCGGGTATGCAGTTTGATATCGCCAAAGGCCGTCCGGTCGGCGTACCTAGCCCTCACATCAACGAGTTTGAATGGGGTGCAAAAGAGCCGTCAATCGAGATAAAAATGACCAACGCGATGGGCTATCAGGCGTTTCCGTTTAGCCTAGAAAAGGCGTTTGAGAAGTAAAATTTTAAAATTTAGCGGCCGTATTTCGAGCGCGGCCGCTTTTGTTTTAGATTATGGTCAAATTCTACACATCTACTCGATAGAATTTCATCCGAATTTGCTAAATTTTATCCTTCGGTACAGCAAAATTTAGCCGAAAACATAGCTCTTTATTCTAGATAAAATTTAATCATCGGATTTGCGATTTCGCGCTCTGCTTTTGCTATAATTTCGCTCTGCTAAAATTAATAAGCGTTATTTCGGTATAGACGAGGTAGCGCACGGTTTGGATGAAATTTGCATCCCGCTTGAGGGCGGGGGACGACGGGTATGAGGTTAATGCGCCCAAAGGATATTCGTGCGGCAAGGCGGCGCAGCAAAGGAGAAAGAGTGGAAAAATCTAGAAAAAGGAACTCAAAAAGCTCGCGGCGTAGCGGCAGCGAGATGTATTTGAAAAGAGCCTGTCTATGAATAGGGCGGAGTTTGAGGGGCTATTTGAGTTCTTGGGCTAGAGCTTGGCGCATCGCGACTGCGACTGCGACGGCACGCACATAGGCTCATACTGGATTTTGCGAGCTCGCCGCGTACCGAATGAGGCGGCGGTTTTGGACTTTTGCGAGCAAAACGGCGGATATTGCGACCGCGAAGTTCTAAACAACGTGCAAAATTGCTTCGAATTTTAAGGGGCTATGTGCAGAAAGACATGGTTTTGCAAGCATCGTTTCAAAAAGGCGGTGCGTAAAATTTAGTAAAATTTTAGCGGCGCGAGGGCTCAAAAGTAGGGCTAAAGTAACGTTTGCGGTGCGAACTGCCGCCGTGCAATAAGCACAAAGCCCACTGCGCCAAACACGCGGGCCTTTTGTAGAATTAATGCTCTAGTTTTTAAATTTGACGCAAAAGGCGGGCAACTCGCCGTCAAAACGGCAATTAAAGCGTGGTGTGACGGGGCTTGTATGGACTTAAGAGCGGCTTTTGCTCGCTTAATTTGACGATACGAGACAGCCGCGGAGGTTTCGTAGTCTGCCCTCTTAAATTTTATCACGCTAGACATTAGGCGGACATAGACTGTGCTATGGACGTTCTCATTAAGTGAGCTTGCCGCGGAATACTTTTCTATGCACAAATGGGTTTCTCGCAAAATATGAGAGCTTATGCCGAAGTGTTTTGCGCGCAAGAGGACTTTGCCGCCGCGCCGCATTTCGTAAATTTTATCCGCGCGGCGTTTAAATTTAACTCAGAATTTCTCCGATAAAAAACAGCGCCGACATCGCAAATGTGCAGAGTGCGACTACCTTTAGCTGCCCGTCGAAGTCGCGACATTCTCGCACTTTTAAGACGAAAAATAGGTGCCACACAAGCGGCGCAAAGCTAGCTATGTAGAGTAGTTTTACGCCCTGCTCGCCGCGCAAAAGCGAGTAGCAAAGCATCAGACCCGCCCCGCCCGCGATTAGCGCGTAGTGGTAGCGCTTGGCCGCGCGCAGTCCGATACGCACTGGGATTGTGCGTTTGCCTTTGAGCGCATCGTTTTGCACGTCGCGCATATTATTTAAATTTAGCACCGCCGTGCTTAGCATCCCGCACGCACACGCAGGCAGCAGCAGCGCCGCATCAAGCGATCGCGCGTATAAAAAGTACGAACCCAGCACGCTTAGTAGTCCAAAAAACAAAAACACGAAAACGTCGCCGAGTCCCCGATACCCGTATGCACCGGCACCCACGGTGTAGCGGATCGCCGCATATATCGACGCACCGCCCAGCGCCAAAAACAGTAGCACGAGATAAAACCGCTCGCCAAACGCCAAAACGCTTAGCGCGAGGCTCGAAAGTGCCGAAAGCAGCGCCATAGCGACGATGACGCGCTTCATCTGCTCGGCGCTCATCTGTCCCGTTTGGATCGCGCGGCGCGGCCCCAACCTGCCATCGTCGTCGGTGCCTTTCACCGCATCGCCGTAGTCGTTGGCGTAGTCGCTTAGCACCTGAAACAGCAGCGTCGTAAGCAGCGCCAGCGCGAAAATATCGGCCCTAAACGCGCCCGCGCCGTATGCTGCGCCGCTGCCGAGTAGTACGCCCGAGATGCTAAGAGGTAGCGATCTAAGGCGAGCGGATGCGTAAAGAGCCTTCGCGGTTATCATTTTTTACCTTTTGTTGATTTTTAGAGCCGAATTTACGGCGAACCCGAGATAAAATTTAGCGGAAAAACGCCAAAAATAATATAAATTTAGACTATTCGTAGAGTAAATTTTATTTAAATTCGCCTTTTTAATATAAATAGCGGTAAAATAGAGCCAAAAATTTTAGGAATTGTGATGAAAAAAGTTCTTACCGTTCAAGATATATCCTGCGTGGGCAAGGTTTCTCTGACCGTCGCCTTGCCGATACTTAGCGCGATGGGGATGAGCACGAGTGTGATCCCTACGGCGGTTTTATCGATGCATACGGGCTTTTCGGGCTACACCTTTTGCGATCTAAGCTCTCAAATACGCGCGATTATGGCGCATTGGAAAGACCGCGGAGTGGTATTTGACGGCATCTACACGGGCTTTTTGGGCTCGGCGGCACAGATCGAGATTATGAGCGAGCTATTTGCGAGCTTCGGCGGCGCGGGTAAGACCATTTTGGTCGATCCTTGTATGGGCGATAACGGCGTATTTTATCCTGGCTTTAACGAGGATTTTGCCCGTATGATGGCGCTTCTGTGCGCTCAAGCCGACGTCATTACGCCCAACATCACCGAGGCCTGCGCGATTACAGGCGTGCCGTACCGAGAGGACGCAGATAGGGATTTCATCATGGATCTGCTTGCAAGGCTTCGAGAGCTGGGCGCCAGGCAGGTTATTTTAAAGGGCATCGGCTACATCGCCGATCAGTGCGGAGTTTTCAGCTATGATGCACGCACGGGCAGGACGAACGAGTATTTTCACGAGCTGCTGCCAGTTAAATTTAACGGTACCGGCGATATTTTCGCCGCCGTAGCCTTCGGCGCGATAATGCGCGGCAAGTCGCTGGAAACCGCGGTTCGCATCGCTGCGGATTTCGTCGTCAGCACTATCAAAGAAACGATGAGCGACGAGGAGCGTAAGGACTACGAAGGGGTCGATTTTGAGGTCGTAATCCCCGAGCTCATAAGAAAAATTTAGACGCTTAAAATTTGAGGCTTTAGAGTTTTCGTGTTATTTTAGAATTTTGCCGAGTAAAATTTTAAATTTGAATTGCTGCGTGAAAGTCGGTCGCGCAAGATAGGGCTTAAATTTCATCGCCGCAAATTTTAAAATTTACGCGGCGCGGCAAGATGCGGCATGATAAATCTATCCGTAAATTTAAAACGCTTTGGGCTTTGGCTGTGCGTTTGATGGAATTTTTGTCCAAATTTAAATCCAAATTTTCTGCGATTCCTAGCTTTTTGATCGGCAAAATTTCACTTTCTAGACTTTTTGGGCGCGGGTTTAAACGGCAACCGTGTGTTTCTCCAGCGGTGCTTTGACCGGCATCTCCGTTTCTAATATCCACGATTCAAGCGGCAAAAGGCGGTGACGTATGAGCCGCACAGAGATGCCGTGCGATCAAATTTATAATTCAAAATCGCGGCGCGCCTTTAAATTTAAGATAAAATTCTACGTAAATTCTATCTTTTTGGCGCCTTTCAAAGCGCGCGCTGCATTAAATTTAGAGCCTAGAGCATCTGCCGAAACATCTCGATCTGCTCTTTGATCAACTCCTTCATATCCTCGCTCGCGTATTTTAGCGATGCTTCGAGCGCGCCAACCACCTCGTCGCAGATAAAATTTACGCTAAAAAGCGTCGCCCAAAATCTAGCGCCCGCGCTGGAATGCTCGTTTTGCAGCGCGTCGCAAAGCGCCTTTATCGCGGCGCTACGATCCGCGGACAGCAGCACCCCTTCTAAAAGCGGGAAGCTGCCCGCGCCGTCGCCGCTTGTCAGACTCCCAAAAAATAGCGGCAGCGCCTCTGCGTCCGGGTTTGCGGTAAAAAACTCCGCTACCTGCGCGTAGCTCTGCGCTAGCTCGCTAGTGATCTCGCCGTCGTCAGGCATCGGCTGGCGGCTCTTTAAAAACTCTAATGCACTTTGTTTATCCATAATCTCTCCTTAAATAAAAGCCAATTGTAGCGAAAAATCCTTAGTTTAAGACAATCGTCGTCCGTTTAATCTTGAGATAAAAAATCGGCAATGGAGCTAAATTTTAAAAGAATTTTGGAATGAAATTTAAAATTTTTCACATTCCGTATTTAAAATTATAGACCGTGAAATTTAAGAGCCGAATCCGCTCGCTGCAGAATTCTGCGAAATTCCGAAATTTGAAATTGCTTGAAGTTGCAAAATTACGGGAGGCTGCCGTTTGAAATTCGCCTTTCAAAGCATAAGGCTAAGCAGCAGCAAAAATCCGATGAAACTTAGGGCGTTGCCGAAGGAGCCGCCGATGTGATCGCCGAGCCACGTCAGCACGAGCCCTCCGCCTAAACGCAGACCGAGTTGCAGCGCCACAGCTGTGATAAAATCCGTTGCGCGCCGAAGTCCGCTGCGCGTATCGCCTAGCTTCATGCCGCGGCTTTGATTCCAAAGCCCGCTAACGCGGTAGTCTTTGTAGCGAGCGCGGAGAATATCGCCGTTTTGCAGCTCAAAGCTCTGCGGGGCGTCCTTCGCCTTGGCGGGTGCCGCGGCTTCGGCAGAGCTGGCGGAATTTATAGAATTTGCTACGCTAGTAGAATTTACAGAGCTTGCAGAATTCGTTGATTTCGCAAAATTTTTAACGCTCGCAGAATTTTCTGCGTTTAAATTCTTAAATTCCGCAGAATTCTCGCCGTCCGCAAACTCCGCTAAATTTTGATTCGCGCGTATCCCGCCGGAGACGATACGCCGCTTGCTAGCGCCCGATAAATACAGCCCGTCCAGCGCGAAGCCAAAATAATAAACGTCATTGCCTTTTAGCACGCGCACGCCGCTGGCGTAGCCTTCCGCTTCGCCGCTTCGCTTGGGCTCTTTGGAGTGCGCGAGAGCCGCAAATATGCGTCCAAACTTCGCGGCGCGCCAGTCTCTTCGCATAAACTTGAAGCTGCAATACGCAAAAGGCGCGAGGATGAGCAGGGCTAGCAGTCCCGCAGGAGCCCTTGCATCAAAGATAAAAATTATGCAGTAGATGCTCATCGCAGCTAGCGCTACGCCGAAGGCTGCGAATATCGCGGCGAGTGCCGTGCTACCGGCATCCTTCCAGCGCTGCACGCCTAGGCTTAGATTAACAAAATCTAGCGGAGATACGGCGAGGTTTATCGAAGCGCCGTGCTCCTCGTGGGTAGAATTTAAAGATAGGGAGCCGCTTAAATCTTTGCGGATAAAAACCCAAAGCGACGGAATTTATACCGCTGCGATCTTTGTCCGATAAATCAGATGCTGTAGAATTTTGGCGCGCACTTGTCGCCGTATCGCTATATGCGTCGCGGTTTGAATTTGCGGCAGCGGAATTTCCGCTACTTGAAACTTCGCAGCTAGGGCGCTCTGCGGAATTTTCACCACTTAAATCGGCGCTGCTTAAAGCGCTGGGGCTGGAATTTAAGCCTCTCAAAGCTTCGCGGGCGGAATTTGAGCTCGAAGCCTCATATATCACCGCCAGCTCGTCGCTCTCGCGTATCGGCAGATAGAGTCCGTCTCTTTTTAAGTCCAAATTTCCCGCAAAGCGCAAGCGCTCCAGCGTAAAGCTAAATTTCGCCGTGTCTGCAGCCGCGGGCTCTAGCTTGAAATTTCGAACCATGCCACGAGCAAGCTTGATACGTCGCGGCGAAAGAAATTTAGCAAAACCCATGCGCGCCTTTGAGATCTCGCAAAATTCCACTCCTCTATTTCGCGGTGGATTTTTTGCGGATCTGAATATTGATGAGCTCCACCAGCAGCGAAAACGCCATCGAGAAGTAGATGTAGCCCTTAGGTATATGAAAGCCTAGCCCGTCGGCGATCAGCGAGACGCCCACCAAAATTAAAAACGCAAGCGCTAAAATTTTGATCGTCGGGTTTGTGTCCACGAAGCGCGCGATCGCGCCGCTAGCGAGCATCATCACGCCCACGGCGATGATCACTGCGAGGATCATCACAGGTAGGTGCTGTGCCATGCCCACGGCGGTGATGACGCTGTCGAGCGAAAAGATGATGTCCAAAACGGCGATCTGCACGAGCGTGCCGCCGAAGCTTGCCTTGCCGCTGCTAGCGCTGCGCTCGTGTGCCTCGCCGGTGGCGCTGGAGTGGATCTCGAGCGTGGATTTGACGAGTAAAAACAATCCGCCGCCGATCAGCACGAGGTCGCGTCCGCTAAAATCGCGCGCAAGCACGCTAAATAGCGGCTTGGTTAGCCCCATGATCCAGCTTAGGCTAAGAAGCAGCAGTATGCGCGTGAACATCGCAAGCGCAAGCCCCATTATACGGGCACGTCCGCGCTGCGCCTCGGGCAGGCGGCCGCACAAAATCGCGATAAAGATGATATTGTCGATGCCAAGCACGATCTCAAGCCCCGTGAGCGTCGCCAGGCTGATCCATGCCTCGGGTGAGGCGATCCATTCAAACATCGGTTTCCTTTGGGTGAAAATTTAAGCCGTGATGATAGCGAAAGTTTGGTTAAAATTTCTAAATTTTACCGCCTTTGTGCGCGAAACAGCGCGTGGAATTTCGGCGATGCGATGCGGACGGGCTATCTTTGAATTTTACCGCAAGACTATTTCGCTAAAAGGTGCAAAGCACCGCATGCGCGGCAAAATTGCGGCGCGCAGAATTTCGTGGATTGAGAGAGCGAAATTTTGACGACGAAATTTTAAATTTTCAGCTCTAAATTTACCCGTTTTTAAGCAGGGGGGGGGGAAGCATTATTTTTGTAATTTATCTCAAAGGAGCGAAGATGAAATATGCACTAGGTGTCGCGCTTGCGACGTTGATTTTTACGGGATGCGGCGCGGACGAAATAGAGCTCGTGAAAAACTATACTCTGCCCGATTTTAAGTCGATGAGTATCGGCACGGCGATCGAGGGCTCGAAAATGTGTAAAAATATCACGTGGAGCAAAGAGGAAAACGGCGGATTAAAGACGGTCAAAATGGTTTGCGACCTGAATATGGAGAAAGTACTGGCAAATATTATAGAATCAAATAAAAAGCGCGAGCAAGATATGTTGAGCCGTATTTTAGATAGTGCCATGGTCTTTTATGGAGGAAAGACTTATGATAAGCAAGATCTGCTTAAGATAGCGAACGAGCATTGCAAAATAAACAATGCGAAATTTCAAGAAACGCTCAAGACTAAAGGGAAAATAGATTATGACGATCAAAAAATGCTAGTTGATTGTGACGATACGTTAAAAGATGAAATACTAAAGCCCGGCGATTCTAGAATTAACAAAACAAATTCTATGGGTGAGATTACGATGTTTTTGAAAGAAGCCGCTTATTTGTCGCAACTAACGCCCGAACAAGAAAAAGCGCAGCTAGGAAAAGCGGCAAAGCTATCATCCTCCACGATTGAGCTAAATTTTGTGGTAAATGCCGACAAGAGCGTGAGTTTGTCCGATAAATTTAAAT
>CALHQN010000202.1 GCA_938036585.1 uncultured Campylobacter sp. | reverse complement strand
AGTACTCGAGCAATATATTTACTAGTTTGAAATTTCTTAGCCTGCTTTTTAAATTTATTAAATAAAAATTTTGTCAAGAATATCGCTCTTTGGCTATGTTTCAATACAATTAGAAATCTTAGAATGTCTTTATATACGATTTAAAATTGTGCTTTTATTACCATAAAATTTTAATGAAAGGTTGAACGATGAAAAGTATGAGATTAGTAGCTATGGTTGCCATATTAGCAAGTTTGGCTTTCGGGTGGGAAGGGCTCAATATAAAAAGCAATAACGAGTTAGTTATTCCTAAGGCGCCATCAGGAGATTATGTAAGTATGGATAGGATCGTAGGGCGAAATCCGGAAACCGGGGAGGTAGATCCTATGATCAAAGAGGTTAGCAAAGAGGAATATGAGATGATAAAAGCCAAGGAGCTTAATAAAAAAGCCTATGAGAAGGCGGAAGAAGCACGAATGAAGCTTGAAAGAGCTAAACAGAGCGGAGATGAAGCCAAGATCAAAGAGGCCGAAAGAAAGCTTGAGGAAGCCAATAGAGACGTCGAGCTATCTAAGGCTAAAATTGAGGATCTAAAAGCTAAGCAGCTTGAAGAAAAAGCTAAATTCTATTAAGTCCAATAATGCCGGTAAGAAGCTAAAATGGATGATGTAAATTTTGCTACCGTTATGGAAAATCGCAAGTCAAATCTACATCATATCATTACGCTCGGTTTTAAATTTGACGACGCTATAAGACGAAGCAAATAATTTAGCAAAATAAATTCTAAAAGCCGACAAAAGTCAGTTTAAACACGCAATCCCTATCCCAGATCGTTCAAAAGATCCGCCAAGCTCACGCTGGATAGGGATTTTTCAAAATCATTCTGAATGCGAGCAAAGCGCGGCGCGAGTACCGCCTCGATCTTGCCGCCCACGGGGCAGGCGCTAGGCGAGCCTTTATGCAGGCGAAACATCGCGTCCTCCTCGCTCACCGCCTCGTAAATGTCTAAAAGCGTGATGAGCCGCGCGTCGCGAGCTAGTGTGATGCCGCCCACGCCCGCGGTCGTGAGCACCAAGGCCGCGTTTTTTAGCTGCGAGATCAGCTTGCGCGCGATGGCGGGGTTTATCCCCGAGCTTGCGGCGACGAAATCGCCCGTGACCTTCTCCTCGCGAAAATACGCGACGCAAAGCATGATGTGAACCGCGAGTGAAAATTTGATACCTACTTGCATAACCGGCCTTGATTTAAATTTAAAACCGCACGTTAATTTCGTGCGGCGTTATTTTAGCTAAATTACGCAAAATTTTAAACTCACGCCCTCTCGCCGACTGCGGTAAAGCGCTTTTGCACGAAATTTCTATTTTTTAGCTCGTCAATGATCGCGATCGCAAGATCGGCGTAGCTGATGTAGCTCTCGTTTTGCGAGTTTAAAATCATATTATCGCCGCCAAGGACGTATTTGCCCGTGCGAGCGCCCTGATCGTCGTATTCG
>CALHQN010000201.1 GCA_938036585.1 uncultured Campylobacter sp. | reverse complement strand
TCTTGAGTACATACCAAACAAGCTTGTTGTCGAGCTAAAAGCGATAAAGCTTTATATAAATAGCTTTATGAACCGCAACATCAGCCACGAAGATAGTATAAATGAAATTTACTCTGTTTTAGAGAAAAAATTAGAGCCTAAATTTATGAAGATAGTTGGCGACTTTAACCCACGTGGAAATGTCCATACAGTTATCGAGATCAGCTCTGATCTAGTGGTGAAAAAGCCAGCTGGAGAGAAAGAATTTACTCCAAGAACTAGAGAGAGAAGTAGCTTTGGTGATAAGCCACGTGAAAGACGTAGTACGAGTGATCGTGGCAGTAGCAGGGGCAGCAGTAGAGCTGGTGGCAGCAGAGGTGGCAGAGATGATAAATTTCAAAAAGATGACAAACCAAGAAGAAGCTCAAACAAAGAGGGCTTTAGAAAGATAAGCTACGCAGATGATAAGAAGCCAAAAGTAGTCAAAAAGGATAAATAATGATAAGTGCTAAGCTTATAGAACATATCTTTAAAGCAGCATCTATATCACGTTGGAACGACTATCCAAAGATGGCAAATTTAGTCGAGCTTGACAAGCAGGCTCATAAATTTATCATCGCTTATCTCATAGCAAAACAAGAGCAAAATGCCGATATGAACTACATCATCGAGGCTGGAATTTTTGAGTTTTTAAGTAGGGTTGTAGTCACAGACATACGCCCTGACGTATTTCACCACATCCAAAAGACAAAAAAAGAGCAGATAAATAGCTGGGTCTTAAGCAACCTAGAGGGGCTGATTTCAGAGATCGAAGATGGCAAATTTTTAGAGAGATTTAAAAACCACTTTAAAAATGATAAAACTCACGAAAAAGAGCGTCTCATCCTAAAAGCAGCCAGTTATCTTGCCACTAGATGGGAATTTTCTATCGTCTATCAAACGAGCCAGTTTCTAAACGACATCGAGGAGCTAAAAGCCAAGGTCGAGGAGGAGCTCGAGGATTATTACGAGCTTATCGGCGTGCGAAAGATCGTGATGAATAAAAAGCTCGCCCGCATAGTCGATCTTAGCGGCAGACTTCGTTTTCAAAAGCGCTGGGCGCAGACGCCGCGCATCCCTGAGACATCGGTGCTTGGACACATGCTGGTAGTCGCGATTTTAAGCTACTTTTTCTCGCTTGAAGTGAATGCGTGCCGCTCGCGCACGGCGTATAATTTTTTCTGCGCGCTATTTCATGATTTGCCCGAAAGCCTAACTCGCGACATCATTAGCCCCGTAAAATACGGCGTCAAAGGCCTTAGCGACATCATCGGCGAATATGAGATGCGACTAATAGACGATAAAATTTTGCCTTTCGTGCCGGAGCATATGAGAGATGATTTCAGCTATATTTTAGGTATCCGCAAAGAGAGCGGTAAATTTATAAAAGACGAGTTTGAAAACCGAACCTTCGAGTTAGGCAAGGAGCCTAAATTTGCAGAAGGCAGCCTAAAGATGTTTAACGAAGATAAATTTCGCGCAATCGACGGCAAAGCGCTTAAGTATTGCGACAAACTCGCGGCGTTTTTTGAGGCTGGAATTTCAATAAGCTACGGCGTAAAGAGCAAGGAGCTGCTTAGCGGGTATAATTCGATGTTAGAGTTTTTCAAAGCAAAGCCAAAAATTGAAGGCGTCGATTTTCAGAGTGTTTGTGAGGATTTCAAAGAGCATTTCGGGCTTAATAGGATCGATTTGTAAAACCCCTTCCCAGATGGCTGCGGCACATGCGAGATCTAAGTGCTCTGCTGTATTCCTACCCTGAAGCGGTGCCTAAAAAAAGCATTGCACAGGTCTAAGAAAGGGCAAACGGGATTATATGGAAATGTTTCTTAAAGTAAGGTTATAAATGAATTTCAAAAATCATCTTCTATCCGTATTTCGCGAGGTCTTTATCCCTCATCATCGCTCTATCGAGTTTAGAGCCAAAATTTTTGCCGCAATGCTGCTTGCCAAAAAAAAGCAGACCGACGAGGACTACGACGTGATCAAAGATATAGCGGGCGAAATTTACGTAGGCGACGAGCAGCGTATCGGTGTGCTAGTCTCCATCGTAAAAGAGTATATCTTAAAGGCGAAGACCTATAAAGGCCTAAATTTAGACTCGCTTTTAAAAGAGATCGACAGGGATATTAAAAATAACAAAAAATATATCAAAAAAATAGATTTTTCGCATCTGCGCCGTCTGATTGGCGACGATGACGAGGATGCGTTGATCCAACAGCGCGTTTATGAGTTCTTTGTCTGCGAAGTCAAAGAGTACTCGTAAATTTTTATCTTAAGAATTTTTTTAGTATAATCGTCAGCCTTTAAAATAGCAAACGGAGAAAAATTTGGAAAATATCAGAAATATCGCGGTTATCGCGCACGTCGATCACGGCAAAACTACCATCGTAGATGAACTTTTAAAGCAATCGGGAACTTTTAATAATCATCAAGAGGTCGGCGAGCGCGTGATGGACAGCAACGATATCGAGCGCGAGCGCGGCATTACGATCCTATCCAAAAATACCGCCATCCACTACGGCGGCGTTAAAATCAATATCATCGACACTCCGGGTCACGCCGATTTCGGCGGCGAGGTCGAGCGCGTACTAAAGATGGTGGACGGCGTGCTTTTGCTCGTCGATGCGCAAGAAGGCGTCATGCCGCAGACTAAATTTGTCGTCAAAAAGGCGCTATCTTTGGGGCTTAGGCCGATCGTAGTAGTAAATAAAATCGACAAGCCCGCAGCCGATCCGGACCGCGTGGTAAATGAAATTTTCGATCTTTTCGTAGCGCTTGATGCAAACGACGAGCAGCTCGAGTTTCCCGTCATCTACGCCGCCGCTAAAAACGGCTACGCAAAATACGATCTAAGCGACGAAAGCGCCGATATGAAACCGCTTTTTGAGACGATCATCTCTCACGTTCCGACTCCGAGCGGCAGCGACGATAATCCTTTGCAGCTGCAGGTTTTTACGCTCGATTACGACAACTACGTCGGCAAGATCGGCATCGCTAGAATTTTCAACGGCACGATAAACAAAAACCAAAGCGTTATGTTAGCTAAAGCAGACGGTACGCACATCAACGGTAGAATTTCAAAACTCATCGGCTTTAACGGACTTGAGCGTGCCGACATCGATGCGGCAGGCACCGGCGACATCGTAGCGATCGCGGGCTTTGACGCGCTTGACGTAGGCGATAGCATCGTAGATCCCAATAATCCAATCCCGCTTGATGCGCTGCATATAGAAGAGCCGACCCTTAGCGTAATTTTCAGCGTAAATGACGGACCGCTAGCGGGCACGGAGGGTAAATTCGTAACCTCAAACAAGATCGACGAGCGCTTGGAAGCGGAGATGAAAACTAACATCGCGATGCGCTATGAAAACGCGGGCGAGGGCAAATTTAAAGTAAGCGGCCGCGGCGAGCTGCAGATCACGATTTTGGCTGAGAATATGCGCCGCGAGGGCTTTGAGTTCTGCCTCGGGCGCCCGGAAGTTATCATCAAAGAGATCGACGGCATCAAATGCGAGCCTTTCGAGCACTTAGTTATCGACGCGCCCGATGATTGCACCGGCACCGTCATCGAAAAACTAGGCCGCAAAAAGGCCGAGATGAAGGTGATGAACCCTACCGGCGACGGGCAGACGCGTATGGAGTTTGAGATCCCGGCGCGCGGTCTTATTGGCTTTCGCTCGCAGTTTTTGACCGATACTCGCGGCGAAGGGGTGATGAATCATAGCTTTTTGGAATTTCGCCCTTTCATCGGCGCGGTCGAGAAGCGACAAAACGGCGCGCTCGTGAGTATGGAAAACGGAGTTGCGCTAGGATACAGCCTGTGGAACCTGCAAGATCGCGGCGTGCTTTTTATCGCTCCGCAGGCAAAGG
Source organism: uncultured Campylobacter sp. (assembly GCA_938036585.1). Classification (GTDB taxonomy): domain Bacteria; phylum Campylobacterota; class Campylobacteria; order Campylobacterales; family Campylobacteraceae; genus Campylobacter_B. The sequence goes on along the minus strand of CALHQN010000201.1, from coordinate 6,534 downwards.
TTTATCTGGGTATGATTATCGGCGAGCACAGCCGTCCGAACGATCTGGACGTCAATCCGATCAAGGGTAAAAATTTAACCAACGTCCGCGCCAGCGGTAGCGACGATGCGATCAAACTCGTGCCGCCGCGCGCATTAAATTTAGAGCGCGCGCTGGAGTGGATCGAGGAGGACGAGCTCGTGGAGGTTACGCCCGTAAATATCCGCGTGCGTAAGCGATACCTGGATCCTACGACGCGTAGACGAATGGCAAAAAAATAGAATTTCAAAATGAAATTTTAAAATTCGGCGTGAAATTTAGCTTTTAAATTTCACGCCTTTTTTATAGGCAAATTTTAAAATTTACGCTTCTGAAATTTTGCTAGGAGAGGCAATGAATCTTGTTTTATTCGACTTTGACGGCACGATCACGCGCGATGATTCCCTGCTCGAGTTCGTCGCCTACGTAGTCGGATTTAAGAAATTTTTTCGCGGGATTTTGGTGCTATCGCCCATTTTAGCGGCATATAAGCTAGGCCTTGCGAGCAATAATTTTACGCGCAGAAAGCTTCTAGGCTACTTTTTTGCGGGTATGAGCGCCGATAAATTCGATAAAATTTGCAAAAAATACTCCACTACCCACATCGAAGATATCCTAAAACAAAGCGCGATGGACAAGATCGCAAGCTATAAAGCCGCGGGCGATAGGGTCGTCATCGTCACCGCCTCGCTCGAAGACTGGCTGCGTCCGTGGTGCGAGGCGCAGGGCTTGGAGCTTTTAGGCACTAAAATACGGCGCAAAGGCGGTATCATCACGGGCGAGATCGAGGGGCAGAACTGCTACGGCGCGCAAAAGGTCGCCCGTGTGCGCGCGGCATACGACGTTCAGGCTTTCGATCGCGTTATCGCTTACGGCGACAGCAGGGGCGATCGCGAGATGTTAGAATTCGCAGACGAGGCGCACTACAAGGCGTTTGAGTAAATTTATGCGGCTACAAAGCTTAAACGATAGCATCTGCGGCGACTGCGCTTTTGCCGTGAGTCAAAATTTACCTCACGCGGAATTTTATCCTTTTAAATTTATCGCGCTTATCTGGTGGATTTTGTTGCAGCACGGATTTTGAAATTCGCAGTGCGGGTAAAATTCTAAAATTCCGTCGTGTATAAAATTCTGTTCGTAGCGTAGAATTTTGCTCTGATAAAATATAGACATTCTAAAATCGAACGAGCGTGAAAAATTTAGAATTTTAGAATTTTACGAAATCCCGTAGCTACAAAAATTCCAAAATTTGTAGATCGTAGAATTCCGCGCGCCGCGCGCGAGGCGGAATTTTAAAATTTAAAAATCTCGCGCCTAAGAATTCTAAGCTCTAAAGCATGTTATAAATTCCGTCTAAAAGGAAGTATTTTCTATCCGCCGTGCCGCGATAAAACGGCTCGAAAGTATCCTCATAAGCCTTTTTGAAAAACCCCTCTTTGCTCAGCTTGATGAGCTCGGAATTTATGAAATCCAGTAGCTCCTTGTTGCCCTTTTGCACGCCGATGCCTAGAAATTCCGCCGCTCCTAAATTTTTAAATGGCACCTCCAGCGCGTCGTCCACTACGGCGTAGGCTAGGACGATGATGTTGTCGTTTGCGTAGCCGTCGGCTCTGCCGTCCTTCATCATCGCGTAACACTCGCTAGTATTTTTGCAATAGACCAAATTGCTAAATTTCTCTTTTCGCAGATAGCGCTCGGTCATCGAGCCGTTGGGATTTTTTTCGATCGAAATTTTCATATCGCGGACGCGCGCGAAATCCCTTACTTGATCCTCCTTGCGCGTTACGATGCCAAAATTTACCGATAGATATGGCAGCGAAAAATCGACCTGTTTTTTTCTCTCGGGCGTTATCATAAAGGTGCCGATAACTATATCGACCTTGTTGTTTTGCAAAAACGGGATCCTCTCTCCCGCAGTTACGGCTACGAACTCGACGCTTCCTTTGTTTTCGCCGAAAATGTCCTTAGCGATTGCGCTGGCAAGCTCAATTTCAAAGCCCTCAAATTTGCCGTTAACGGACTCGCTAAGCGGCGGGCGACCTTCACGCACGCCTATTCTAACGCTGCCTTGATGTTTTATCTCCTCAAGAGTGTTAGCAAAGATAGAGGCACAAATCAATGCCAAAGTAAAAAGTAGTTTCACCGATACTCCTTATTAAATTTAAACTTGCCTCGCGATTTAGCCAGGCATATTTTAAGCCTGCATTTGTCGCAAAACCCGTGATATTTGCGCGGCAAAGACAGGCGACGCATTTTCAAAGGGTAGTATAAATTTGATCTTATCCCCGTAATTTTTTAAAGCAAATTATAGATCCCATCCAGCAGGAAGTATTTTTTATCCGCGGTGCCGCGGTAAAATGGCTCGAAGGTGTCCTCATAAGCCTTTTTGAAAAACCCCTCTTTGCTTAGTTTGATAAGCTCGGAATTGATTAGATCAAGCAGGGCTTGGTTTCCCTTTTGCACGCCGATGCCTATGAAATCAGGCTTGCCGAAGTTTTGAAACGGCACCTCCAGCGTATCGTCGATGACTGCGTAAGCTAGAGTCGTGATGTTTAAATTTACATATCCGTCCGCCCTGCCGTCTTTGATCATCGCGTAGCATTCGGAGGTATTTTTGCAATAGCTTACGTTGGTAAATTTTTCCTTTTTTAGATAGTTATCTATCGTGGTACCGGCCTCCGTTGCGAGTTTGATATCGCGAAGCTTCGATATGTCGGTTATGCCGTCGGCTTTACGAGTTAGCACGCCCAGATTGGTAGAAAAATAGGGCGTCGAGAAGTCCACGTGCTTTTTGCGCTCCGTGTCGATGACGAAGGTAGCGATGACTAGATCGACTTTGTTATTCACTAGATATGAAATTCTATCCGAGGCGGTTAAACTTACGAACTGCACCTCGCCCTGTTTGCTGCCAAAAATCCCCTTTGCGATCGCATTAGCAAGCTCGATCTCAAAGCCCTCAAATTTACCGCCGCTTTCTTCGCTAAAAGGCGGCCTGCCGTCTCTAACGCCGATTCTAACTACACCCTGATGCCTAATCTCTTCAAGCGTATTTGCAAAGAGTGACGCGCACAATAAAATCAAAGTAAAAAGCAATCTCATAATCTCTCCTTTCGGCGCGAATTTTTACATCGCTCTCATTTTACCACAATATAAAGCAAAGGCGGCTTTTTTGCCGAAATTTAGCGCCTTTTTTGGGCTAAGTGATAAAAATTTTTATTCCGCTTTTGCAAATTTAGGCTTCGGTTTTGATATAATCGGGCAAAATTTATGGAAAGGGCGATATGAAAAATTTTATCTTTTTGTGGCTTTTGCTTGCAATCTGCGCTTTCGGCGGCGCTAAAGAGAACGCGGCCGCTTCTACTACGCATCAGGCGGCGTCAAATTTGCCGCAGCCAAATTTTGAAATTTTTTACGATGAAAATGCTAGCGACGAGCAGATAGATGCGGGGTTGGATGCGCTTTTAGAATTCGCGGCGCAAAACAGGGGCAGGATCGACGAGGATTTCGGGGAGTTTAAAGGTAGAATTTTCACCGCTTTCATTTTTAATCCGAAGGTACTGCGAAATTCAAAATTTGACTTCGAGCGGATAGAAAAAATCCTTAAATTTAAACCAAATCTCAATTACGGCGGAGACGGCGGTTATTTCTCGCCGCTAAAGCTCGCGATCTTTTTCGGCTCAAAATTTAGCGGCGAGATGGCGAAGCTTTATTACTTTGATAGCGCCGATGCGATGCGGCTTTTAGAGCTTTTGGTACAAAACGGCGCGGACGTCAAAGCTAGCGGATTGCTGCTAGACGCGGTATCGAACGATAATTTTGCGGCGTTTAAGTTCTTGATCGAAAAGGGCGCGCGAGACGCTAGCGGCGCGGTCGGCTCAATCCTTGGCAGCGAGCTGATCTTTTTAAACAAACATAATATATCGATCATGGGGATTGATGCGCCGCCGCCGAAGCAGGTGCGGGAGTTTACGGCGAGCGAGAAATTTAAAAAATTTAGCGCCGAGAGGCTGCGCTACTTGGATGAAATTTTAAAATTCCAAAGCTTTGCCGATCTCGATCGCAGGCATCTCGAGGGTTTTATTAAGTTTGTATCTATGCTAGACGACGACGCTACGGCGGAGTTTTTGCTCTCTCGCGGCCTTTGCGAGCAGAAGGAGCTTTGCGAGCTTTTAGAGGAGGGGGCAAAAAGATACGACGCTGTAAAAATTTCTAAAATTTTAAGCGGTAAAGGGAAGTAAATTTTAAAATTTACACGGCTTGCGGCAGGGCAGAGCAGATAAATTTTGCTACTGTTAATTGCTTACCGCTTTGCCATTCGGCGCGCGAAAAAGAGTAAAATTTCACTCCGCCCGCCCGCACCGCTTCGTTTGTCAAACGGCTCGCTATTAAGCCCCACTCGGGCTAAATTTAATGTATTTGCTAGACGGCGCTGCGGCGGTAAATTTTAAAATTCCGCCGCTTAGCGCTGAAATTTCGCGGCCGCTTTTAGCTCTAGCGCGCCGCGTTAAATTTATCCAAACCTTGGATCTGTTATTTGGCTCAGTTGGAGCAGCTATTGCGCGAGATTATGCGGGCTAGATCCATCATCGCTTCAAAATCGGGCTCGCTCTGCACCTCGCTTACTACTTGCTTGTACACCGTCACGCCGAGGCTGTCGATGATAAATAGGGCCTTCGCGCACAGCCCCGCGAGCGCTCCGCCGCCGATCAGCATGCCGTAAGAGCGGGCGAAATCTTTGGCGCGGAAGTCGCTTGCGAAACGCAGATTTTTGATCCCGTTTGCAGCGCGAAATTTTTCCGCCGCAAAAGGAAGATCCATCGAAACCACGATCGCTTCGGTGTTTCTAAGCCCCACCGTTAGCTGATCAAATTTACGCAGCTCATCGGCGCATCCAGGCATATCAAGCGACGGCGCCGACATGATGATCTGCACCCGCTCGCTTTTGCCGACCCTGATCTCGCTTAGATCGGGCGCGGCCAGCGTGCATACGGCGGCTTTGTCGCCGAGCTCGAGCTTGCTGCCCGCTAGCGGCGCGGGCTTGCCCATAAACTCTACTTCATTCATTTTTCCCTCCGTTAAAATTTGCCGTAGAGTAACGCAAATTCTTTAAATTTCGGGTAAAATTACTCCAAAAATTAAGGAGATAGGATGGGAAACGACATCTGGGGCGGCGAAACTAACCCCGCTTGCCTTGCGAATATCAAAAAAAAGGCCGTAAATTTAAACTCCGAAAAGCCGCTAACCGCGGCGCAGGAGAGCTCGGAGCTAAAAGACGCGCAGCAAAGCTTAGACGATGAAATTTTAAAAAGCTCGGCTAGCGAAAATTATAACGATGAAATTTTAGGCGCAAATTCAGATCAGGCAGAGGCTGCCTCGTCGCAGACGGGCTTTTCGGGCGTAAATTCCGATGCTTTTGGTAACGCAAGCGGCTCGAATTTCGGCAGCAGCTTGGGTGGCGCAAACGGAAGTTCAAATTTTACCGCAGCTAGCGGCAGCGTAAATTTTAATGCTTCAGGTGGCACTGCAAATTTTGGCGGAAGCGTTGGCGGCGGAAATTTTAACGCAGACAATCGCTCAAATTTTAATAATAACGACGGCAATTTAAAATTTAACGGCGGCTATGATGAGGGCTACTCCGCCTCATCTAAGATCGCGGCTAAGGCCTATGATATAAATAAGGCCTACGTATTTTATATGTTTCTCGGGCCTTTCGGTGCGCATAGATTTTATCTTAGGCGCATAATCTCCGCTATCTTTCAGCTTTTGGGCGGACTGGTATTTTTTGTCTGGCTCTGTTTAATAGTGATTGCGGCTTTAATGGTGATTATGAGCGATAGTGAACTGGCGACGCTTATAAACTCATCTCGTCCCGATGTAGCCGCTAAGATCTCGCACGTAAGAGATATAAAGCAAGCTTTTTTTCATTTTATGGTTATTTTCTCAGTGCCTAATGTTTTGTTTTTGATCTGGCTTATTAGCGACTTTTTTAGGCTGCCCGATATGGTGCGAAAGCTAAATGTTTCCGTGGGTGCGGGAGCGATCCCGTATGTTTATACGGATGATGCTAAAGAGCGGAGCGAAAACCTATCTACTGCCAAAACTACTCTTTATATAGCATTTGGGCTTGAGGCATTGAATGCGGTAGGCAGATATATCAAGGACGCAGATAAAGTGGGTGCACTGGAGGGCGTCGGACTTATATCGATGATATGTATGGCAGTGGGGTTATATTTTTTAGCGCGCACGATACGAAGTACTGACCTGCTATCAAATGCCGTGATAGCCGGGATTTTCTCGGCTATAAGCGCGATAATCATCGTATTTACAGGCTTTGGGCTTTTTAAACCTTCCGTTTTTACGCTAGGCATTTGTTGCGTATGCGCGGCAGTATATCTGATCTATCAGCTGCTAGTTGGCAAAGAGCTTTACGATTGCAGCGGCGAGAAAAACTATTTGCGGACGTTTTACGTTATTGCGGCTACGGAGATAGTAACTCTAATCCTGACGACACTCGGC
>CALHQN010000200.1 GCA_938036585.1 uncultured Campylobacter sp. | reverse complement strand
AGCGTCGTCGGGGGATGGATGGGGTTTGTGGGCGAGCAGAGCAATGCGGTGCTGTGGGGCAGCGCCGCCTCTGCGAGAAGTATGACCTCGCAATTTAAGCCCCCTTCCCGCCCCAAGAGAAACATATCGCGGGCTAAAATTTAAACGGAATTTCATTTTGTAATAAATTTAAAATTTCTCTATGTAGAATTTGCCTCTAGGATTTGGGGTGTGGCAGCGTTTTCTCTTAAGAGGGAAGGGGCGCTACTTGCTCTGCTTCGCTGCGCTCGCAAGAAACGCCGCCAAGCTGAGCCTTGCGTCGCTACGCTCGTTTTGCGAGAGCGCTCCCCTTCCCCCTTAAAATCCCCCGACCCCTGGCACGCTCAAAGGGCGAGCTACGCTCGCGCTAATTTTAAACTGCGGTTGGCGGCAAAAATTTGGCTAAAATTCTGCGTTCAACTCGCCGTTACGCCTCGTGTATCTCCTCTGCTAGGCGCTTTTTGTAGGTACGCTTGAAATGAAACGCCCAAATTAGCGAAAAGATTATCTCCAACCCTTTCCAACTTAAATACCAAACGCCGTCATTCACGTTTTCGAACGAGCAATATAATAGTTCTATAAAAAGCATAAAGGCCGCCGCTACATAGCTTAGCACGTAAATACCGCACCAAACCAATATCGCAGAGTGAGCAATAAAAATCCGAATTGCGATCAAATAGATAATGGCACTTGCTAATACAATATAAACAAGCAAATTTAAAGCAATTATTTCCTGGTCGTCCATACTTACAATAAGGCAACCCACTATATATGCGGAAACGCATAGATTACGCAATATAACCCACAGAACGGTTAGGCGGTATAGTCTGTGGGTCTGGTCACTCTTATCTGAGCGTCCTGTGACATAAACAAGATGTGCTCCTATTGCCATAAAGCAAGCACATGCCATAATATCCCAAACTATAAAATTACCAGAAAACGCCGCATATGATTTGTAACCGCCTAGAATCACTATTAGATTAATCGCTAAAAGCTTCGTTATGCAAAACATTGCCGCGAGCAAAATCGGGTGCAGCGCGACCCTGCCGTTTCGCAAATCGGAGAGTAAATTTTTAAAATATCTCATGCTTTCCCCTTAAAATTCCGCGGAATTTTACTAGCTTTCCATTATTTTAAGGCGCGGTTTGGGTTCGAAATTTTAAAGCCACTTTGCTCGCTCATTGCTAGGGTCCGTTTCGTTGCCGATCGCTTCGTAGCGCGAGTAGTAAAACTTCACAAACTCCCGCACCTGCGCCTCGCGCGGCAGATACACGCCGTCGCTAAGCTCCGCGAAGCGCGATAAAAATTCCGCCGCGTCCTTTTTGTCGCAATAAAGCTGCGCCAGCTCCTCGTAGTTTTGCAGGCACGCAGACTTAAAGCTCTCATAGCCTGCGCGGTCAAATTTAACCGCCAACCGCATGCCGTCAAATTTCAAAACGCCCGATGCAAAAAGCAAGCTCAGATGTATCAACGCCTCGCAGTAGTAGGGCTTGAGCTCCTCCACTCGCTGCCACGCGATGAGCCCCACGGCGCGGCGGATCAGCTCATCTAGCACCGGCAGGCAAAACTCCTCCTCTTCGTGGAAAAAGAAGTTCACGAGCCCGCCGGTGGTCGCCTTGTACTCCTCGATGAGCTTGAAAAGCCCTGAGCGGTTCATGCGCGCCTCGGTGTCCGCGTCGATGAAAAATATATGCCCGAACTCATGCCCGATCGTCGATATTTCGTAGACGCGGCGCCAAATTTGCGGCTTTTTAAATAAAATTTCGCGTCCGAAATTTAGGTATTCAAGTTCAAATATTTCGCTGCTTAGCCGCATAAAAGGCTTTGCCTTGGCGCTTTCATAGACGAAATTTACGAAGGCGAAAATTTTCTTGCCGCAGTTGGTGCTTACGAACTCGTCGTTGGGCACGACCTGCGCCGAAAAGAGCCCGTTCAGATCGGCGCCGTAGTAGATCAGCGGCGCGCAAACGTAAAGCTGGGTTTTGGCGATATTTGAGAGCACGAGCGAGTGCATGACGGCGTTGTTCGCGCCGATTTTTTCATACGCGCGCTCAAAGCTCTCGCTTACGCGCGCTTTAAATTCCTCCGCGCTAAACTCATACGCGCCTGCAAGCCTGACATCCCATTCCAGCGCGACTGCGTGCGTGTAGGCGTCCTCGTAGTATTCGAGAGGATGACCGATTTGAAGCGGCGTTTTTATATCCATCCACGCGATCTCCGCATCCCGCCACGCGCCGATCACCGCGCTAGCGTCTTTCTCGCAAAAGGCCTGTTTGAGCTTGGACAGATACGCGACGTAAGCTAGCTCGCTTTCATCTTCGGCAAGCGTCACAAGGCGCTCTAAAAGATCGCTAAATTCACTCTGCAGCTTCGCCGTCTCATCCGCAAATGCCACGGCGTAGGGCACCATTTGGGATTTGCCATCGCGCTGCACTATCGCGCCGTAGCAGCGCTCGCAGATCTCGCCGTGAGGCGTGCGCATAAACAGCTCCTCTCGCAGCAAAAATTCTTTCGCCTGTGCAAGCGAGCTAAATTCCTGCTGTAAGCGCTTGTTTGTGCCTTCGATGATTAGGGCTTGCCAGCTTTTTTGCATCTCGCTTAGCACGAGCCCGATGCGGTGCACGCCCTTTAAAAGTTCCAGATAAAACGGCTGCAAAATCCCTTGCGCGCCAGCTTCGGTGATAAGAGCCGCGTGCATGCTCTCGTGTATTTCACGCGTGAAATCGTACATTTTGCTCTTTAGCTCGCGCTGCCGCGCCTCATCGTAGCCCAAGCGGCGAAATTCCTGCAGCAGCGGATCCTCTTTGAGATCCACGATGCGGCGCAGCACGGCGATGCGCGCAGTATCGCCAGACTCAAAGCCGCAGATCTCCAGCCCACGCGCGATCAGCTCGGCGTGCGGCTCGTCGTAGAGGGCGTTTAGCTGCGCTTTAGCAGCGGCCGCCATCTCGCTAAGTTTTGCAAAATCGTTCATCGCGTATCCTTTTTGCCGTTTTTATCGTTTGCAAGCGAGCGAAATTTTATCTCCGCCCGCCTAAAATTTCGGCGTAGATTTTTGCCGATTGTATCGAAAAAGTGTTAAATTTGCGCGGTTAAAATGGGCGAAATTTTAAAATTTAGGAGTAAAAATGCAGGATTTAAGCGATTTCGGCGAGCCGCGTACCAAGATCGTGACGCTGCCTAAGGATACGAACAGCTCGGGCAATATTTTCGGCGGCTGGATACTCAGCCAGATCGATCTTGCAGGCGCGATCGCAGCGCAAGAGATAGCGCCAGAGCAGGTGGTGACGATCTCGATGGAGGAGGTGATTTTTAAGCGGCCCGTATTCGTCGGCGACGTGGTGAGCTGCTATGCAAAGGTCCTAGGCGTGGGCAACACTTCGATTCGCGTGCAGATCGAAGTGATCGCGCTGCGGCTGAGCGAGGACGGATTTCGCGAGCGTCTGCACGTAACCAGCGCGATTGCGACATACGTAAATGTCACTAAAGACGGGCAGAAAAAGCCGATTAGCGCGGAGATCAAGCGGCTGCACGGGTTTTAAGCAAAGCCGCTTAAATTTTAAATTCTAATCCGTCTCTTAAGCGAGTGGCTATTTTTGTAACTCGCAATGTTTAAATTTGATCTTTGGATTGAAATTTACGCTCGCAGCTTTGAAATGGCGCTCTAAAA
>CALHQN010000199.1 GCA_938036585.1 uncultured Campylobacter sp. | reverse complement strand
TTGAAACTCAAGGCATATGACCATAGAGTTTTAGATCGCACGGTTGCGGCCATAGTAGAAGCCGTCAAAAGAACGGGTGCGGATGTAAGAGGCCCTGTTCCTATGCCCACAAAGATCAAGCGCTACACAGTTTTAAGATCTCCACACGTAAATAAAGACTCTAGAGAGCAGTTTGAGATGAAGATCCACGCTCGTATGCTAGATATCGTAGCGGCGACTCCGGACACGGTTGATTCGCTAACTAAGCTTGATTTGGCTCCGGAAGTCAACGTTGAAGTTCACGCGATGGGCAAATAAGGGGTAAAACAATGGAATATATCGTAGAAAAAATAGGTATGAGTAGGACGATCGACACGAGCAGCACGCCCGTGACTCTTTTGCGACTTATCAATACCAAAATTTGCGAAGTTTGCGATGATAAAAAAGCCATCGTAGCCTACGCAGACGGCAAAGCGTATAACAAAGCTATCGCCGGAATTCAAAAGAAATATAGCCTAAGCAAGGAATTTAATAAATTTGCGACTCTAAGCTTAGAAAATGCCGAGCTTGGCGATCAAAATTTAGATGTTTTGAGCGGAGCTAAGATCGTAAAAGTAAGCTTTAGATCCAAGGGTAAGGGCTATCAGGGCGTTATTAAGCGCCATGGCTTTGCGGGCGGTCCTGCAGCGCACGGTAGCCGTTTTCACCGAAGACCGGGTTCGATCGGTAACTGCGAGTGGCCGGGTCGCGTTCAGCCGGGTATGAAGATGTCCGGACACACCGGTAATGAAATGATCACTGCCAAAAACGAGGTCGTAAGCTTCGACGCCGAGAATAAAATTTTAGTTCTTAAGGGTTCGGTTCCTGGATTTAACGGCGCAATGGGCAGAATAAGGATAGTAAAATGAGTAAAGTAAGCGTGCTTAACGAAAAACTAGAAAAAGCAAGCGAAATTGAAATTCCTGCGAAATTTTCGGAGGTCAATTCGCACAATCTATATTTGTATGTCAAATCTTACCTTGCTTCGCTTCGCGCAAATACGGCGAAAGTAAAAACTCGCGCCGAAGTTAGCGGCGGCGGTAAAAAACCGTGGCGACAAAAGGGTCGCGGCGGCGCACGCGCGGGCTCAACTAGAACTAACGTCTGGGTAGGCGGCGCGGTCGCATTCGGTCCGACTAACGAGCGAAATTACGAGCAGAAGGTCAATAAAAAGCAAAAACGCCTTGCGCTGGAATTTGCCATCAATGAGAAAGCAAACGAGGGTAAAATTTTTATATTCGACGATTTAGAGCTAAAAAGCGGCAAGACTAAAGACGCGGCAAATTTTATTAAGAAACTGGGCGTTAGAGATGCGCTGATCGTTAAAAACGAGCTAGACGCACAAACTCTTTTGGCCTATAGAAATCTTAAAAATTGCTATGTCGTCGATGCAAGCGAGGTCAATGCTTACCTAATCGCAGTTTACGGCTCGGTCGTATTCGAAAAAGCGGCATTTGAATCAATAGTGAAAGAGGACTAAAATGGCAGATATAACAGATATCAAAACGATCCTTTATACGGAAAAGTCTCTCGGTCTTCAAGAAAACGGCGTGGTCGTTATCCAAACTAGCCCGTCGGTTACGAAAAACGGACTAAAGAGCGTTTTAAAGAACTATTTCGGGATCACTCCGCTAAAGATAAATTCTTTAAGACAGGACGGCAAGGTAAAAAGATTTAGAGGTAAAATGGGCGCTAGAAACGATGTGAAAAAATTCTACGTCAAGCTACCTGAAGGCGCAAGCCTAGAAAGCGTGGAGGCGTAAAATGGCGATTAAAACTTATAAACCGTATACTCCAAGTAGAAGATTTATGACCGGGCTTAGCAGCGAGGATATCACTGCAAAAGCTAGTGTTAGAGGCTTGCTTGTTAAAATTCCTGCCGCAGCCGGAAGGAACAACAACGGTCGCATTACCAGCCGCCATAAACAAGCAGGAGCTGCTAAACTTTATAGAATCATCGATTTTAAGCGAAATAAATTCGGCGTTGCCGGTAAGGTCGAGGCGATCGAATACGATCCGAATCGCAACTGTCGTATCGCGCTAATCTCATACGCAGACGGCGAGAAGCGCTACATCATCAAGCCTAACGATCTTAAAGTGGGCGATATAGTAGCCGCTGCTGAGGGCGGATTAGATATTAAACCGGGCAACGCGATGAAGATGAAAAATATCCCTGTGGGAACCATCCTACATAATATCGAGTTAAAACCGGGCAAAGGTGCTCAAATGGCGCGTAGCGCCGGAGGCTATGCTCAGCTTATGGGTAAAGAGGAAAAATATGTAATTCTACGTCTGCCTAGCGGTGAGATGAGAAGAGTACTTGCAGAGTGCATGGCCAGTATCGGCGTAGTGGGTAACGAAGAGTGGGCAAACGTCGTCATCGGTAAAGCCGGACGTAATCGCCATAGAGGTATCCGCCCTCAAACCAGAGGTTCTGCAATGAACCCGGTCGATCACCCACACGGCGGTGGCGAGGGTAAGAAAAACTCCGGCCGCCATCCGGTAACTCCGTGGGGCAAACCGACGAAGGGCTATAAAACTCGCCATAAAAAAGCGAGCGATAAGCTTATAATTTCAAGAAGGAAAGGAAAATAAAAATGGCTAGATCGCTAAAAAAAGGTCCTTTCGTAGATGATCACGTAATGAAAAAAGTCGTTGCGGCAAAGAAAGCCGGCGATAACAAACCGATCAAGACTTGGTCGAGACGAAGCACGATCGTGCCTGAGATGATCGGACTTACGTTTAACGTTCATAACGGAAAGAATTTTATCCCGGTTTACGTCACCGAGCATCATATCGGTTATAAATTAGGCGAGTTCGCTCCTACGCGCACTTTCAAGGGTCACAAAGGCTCCGTCCAGAAAAAGATCGGCAAGTAAGGATAGAATATGAGTAAATCAACTATTAAATTTGTTCGCCTTTCGCCGACAAAAGCAAGACTTATCGCAAAACAAATTCAAGGCATGAATGCGGAATTTGCCCTTGCTACTTTGGAATTTACGCCTAATCGCGGCGCAAAATATATCGCTACGGCGATTTCAAGTGCGGTCGCAAACGGCGGCTTTGAGCCTGAAGAGGTCGTAGTTACCAGCTGCCGAGTGGATGCAGGTCCGGTGCTTAAGAGATTTCGTCCGCGCGCCAGAGGTACGGCTAGCCGTATCCGCAAGCCTACTTCGCACATTATCGTCGAAGTAGCAAAACCAAGTAAGAAGGAAGCGTAAATGGGACAGAAAGTAAATCCGATCGGTTTAAGATTAGGAATTAATCGAAATTGGGAGTCTAGATGGTTTCCTTCTAAAGCGACGCTTTCCGAGAGTATCGGCGAGGATTACAAGATCCGCAAATTTTTAAAAGCTAAGCTTTATTATGCGGGAATTAGCCAAATTCTTATCGAAAGAACGGCTAAGAAAATTCGCGTAACGATCGTAGCCGCAAGACCGGGTATTATCATCGGCAAAAAAGGCGGCGAGGTTGAAAATTTAAGAAGCGAAGTCGTTAAGCTAGTCAATAAAGACATAGCCATTAATATTAAAGAGGAACGCAAAGTAGGCTCGAACGCACTTTTGGCTGCTGAAAACGTAGCTATGCAGTTAGAACGCCGCGTTGCATTCCGCCGCGCTATGAAAAAGGTCATCCAAGGCGCTCAAAAAGCAGGCGCAAAAGGAATTAAAATTTGCGTCGCAGGTCGCTTAGGCGGTGCGGAGATGGCTAGAACCGAATGGTATTTGGAGGGACGCGTTCCGCTTCATACTCTAAGGGCTAGGATCGATTACGGCTTTGCCGAAGCGCATACGACTTACGGTAATATCGGCATTAAGGTTTGGATCTTTAAGGGTGAAATTTTACAAAAAGGCATCCAGGCTGAAAAGACCGACGATGCGCCTAAGAAAACACGCAGACCAAGAAGAGGTAAATAGTTATGTTGATGCCAAAAAGAACAAAATACCGCAAGATGATGAAAGGTCGCAATCGCGGCTATGCGACGAGAGGAAATTCCTTGACGTTCGGCGATTTCGGTATCAAAGCGGTAGAGGCGGGCAGGGTAAATTCTCGCCAGATCGAAGCGGCTCGTGTCGCGATGACGCGCTTCGTGAATCGTCAAGCTAAAATTTGGATTAAGGTATTCCCAGACAAACCGCTTACCAAAAAACCTCTACAAACTCGTATGGGTAAGGGTAAGAGCGGCGTAGAAGAGTGGGTAATGAATATAAAACCGGGCAGGATCATTTTCGAGATGACCGGCGTTAGCGAAGAGGTTGCTAAAGAGGCGCTTATGCTTTCGATTCATAAACTACCTTTTAAAACGAAAATCGTAAGTAGGGAAAGCGAAAATGAAATATACTGATTTGAAAGATAAAGATTTGGCTGAGCTAAATTCTATGTTAAAACAAAGTAAGTTGCTTTTATTTACGGCTAGACAAAAGCTAAAAACTATGCAGCTAAGCAATCCTAACGAGATTCGCGCTATCAAAAAAGATATCGCTAGAATCAACACCGCTATTAAAGCGAAATAAGGATAGGTTATGGCATTTAAAAGAGAAATTCAAGGCGTAGTCGTAAAGAAGGCGGGCGATAAAACAGCTACCGTTTTGGTAGAAAGAAGGGTTATGCACCCTAGATATAGAAAGATCGTAAAAAGATTTAAAAAATATCTGATCCACGATGAGAACAACGTCGTAAAGATCGGCGATACCATATCTGCGATCGAGTGCAGACCGCTAAGCGCTAGAAAATCGTTTCGCTTAAAAGCGGTTTTGAAAACAGGAGTTGAATAATGATACAGAGTTTTACCAGACTTGCGGTGGCTGATAATAGCGGCGCAAAAGAACTTATGTGTATTAAAGTTTTGGGCGGCAGCAAAAGAAGATACGCCACAATCGGCGATATTATCGTTTGCTCTGTAAAAAAAGCGCTCCCTAACGGCAAGATCAAGCGCGGTCAAGTAGTAAAAGCCGTAGTCGTTCGTACGACTAAAGAATTGCACAGAGGCAACGGCTCGCTAATTAGATTCGATGAGAACGCAGCCGTTATTTTGGATTCAAAAAAAGAGCCGATCGGCACTCGTATTTTCGGTCCTATCGGTAGAGAGGTCAGATACGGCGGTTTTATGAAGATCGTTTCGCTGGCTCCGGAGGTTTTATAATGGCAGTAAAATTTAAGATTAAAAAAGGCGATCAAGTAAAGATCATCGCAGGTGACGATAAGGGTAAAATAGGCACCGTCAAGGCAGTGTTTCCTAAAAAAGCTCAAGTTATCGTCGAGGGTTGTAAAATGGCTAAAAAGGCTATCAAGCCAACCGAGCAAAATCCGCAAGGCGGCTTTACGAGCAAAGAGATGCCTATGGATATTTCAAACGTTGCGTTGGTAGAGGGTTGATTATGAGCAGACTAAAAGATAAATATGTAAATTCCATCAGAGCTGCTTTGCAGAAAGAATTTGATATAAAAAATCCTATGCTTATCCCGGCGCTTGAAAAGATCGTTATCAGCGTAGGAACTGGGGAATCGAGCAAAGATCAAAAAGTGCTTCAAAATATGGCCGATACCATTTCGCTGATCGCAGGCCAAAAAGCGCTTATCGTCAATGCAAAAAAATCGGTCGCAGGCTTTAAAGTTCGCGAAGGTTTTCCGGTAGGCATAATGGTTACGTTACGAAAAGAGCAGATGTTTGCCTTCCTAGACAAACTGATCTCTATCGCGCTTCCTAGAGTTAAGGATTTCCGCGGACTACCTAGAGCGGGCTTTGACGGGCGCGGCAATTACAACTTCGGCTTGCAAGAGCAGCTGATGTTCCCTGAGGTCGAATACGATCAAATTTTAAGAACTCACGGTATGAATATAACCGTCGTAACGACTACAAATAACGATAAAGAGGCATTTAAATTGCTAGAGTTATTCGGCATGCCTTTTGCAAAAGGAAAATGATATGGCAAAAAAATCAATGGTAGCCAAGGCGAAACGCCCCGCTAAATTTAGCACTCGCGCATATACCAGATGTCAAATTTGCGGTCGTCCGCACTCCGTTTATAAAGATTTTGGAATTTGTCGCGTTTGCCTTCGCAAGATGGCAAACGAGGGCTTGATCCCAGGTCTAAAAAAAGCAAGCTGGTAAGGAGAAGAGATGATTAACGATCTTATTTCAGATGGATTAACTCGCATCAGAAATGCTGCGATGCGAAGGCTAGATACGACTAAGCTTTTTCACTCAAACGTCGTTGAGGCTATGCTTAAAATTTTAGCCGAGAAGGGCTATATCGAGAGCTACAACGTAGTAGAGGAAAACAATAAAAAGATCATCAACGTAGTGCTTAAATACGACGAAAAGGGCAGGAGCGTGATAAACGAAGTTAAAAGAATTTCGACTCCGGGTCGCCGCGTATATCAAGGCAAAGACGAGATCAAGCGCTTCAAAAACGGCTACGGAACCGTTGTCGTTAGCACAAGCAAAGGTGTTATGAGCGGTATCGACGCGCACAAAGCGGGCGTCGGCGGCGAAGTGCTTTGCACGATCTGGTAAGAAGTTTCTACTTTTTATGGCATTGTGGTATCCATTCGTAAAAGTAGACATACCCTAGACAAATAAAAAGGAAAATTATGTCAAGAATTGGTAAAAAACCGATCTCTATTCCAAACGGCTTAGAGGTCAAAATCGACGGCTCGTCGTTAAAATTTAAAAAATCAAATAACGAAAAAGAGCTTGATTTAAAAGGTCATGTCGATGTAAAAATCGAAGACGGAAAGATAGAATTCTCACCTAAGGGCGAGGATAGACAGAGCAGGGCGTATTGGGGAACATACCGCGCTTTAGCTAACAATATCGTCCTTGGTCTTACCGAGGGCTTTTCAAAACAGCTTGAAATCAACGGCGTCGGCTACAGAGCTGCGATGAAGGGCAAGGTGCTTGAGCTAAATTTAGGTTTTTCGCATCCGATAAATTTTGAATCTCCAAAGGGGATTGAAATTTCCGTAGATAAAAATGTCGTAACCATCAAGGGCGACGATAAGCAGCAAGTAGGCCAAGTAGCAGCCGAGATCAGAGGATTCAGACCGCCTGAGCCGTATAAGGGTAAAGGCATCAAGTATCTTGAAGAGCGCATTATCCGCAAAGCCGGAAAAACAGCTAAGAAATAAGGGTTGAGAAATGACACAGAACGTATTAAAAAGAAAGATCTCTTTACGAATCAAGAGAAAAAGAAGAATTCGCGCTAAAATTTCAGGCGTCGCATCTTGCCCTAGAATTTCTATTTTCAAATCCAATAGAACCGTCTACGCTCAGGCTATCGACGATGTAGCGAGCGTTACTTTGTGCGCCAGCAGCGGTAAGGTTTTAAATTTAAAGGCGAACAAAGAGGGCGCAGCTAGTCTAGCTAAAGATTTGGCTTCCAAGCTAAAGGATAAAGGCATCTCCGAGGCGCTTTTCGATCGCAACGGCTATTTGTATCACGGCGTTATAGCGGCTTTTGCAGACGCATTACGTGAAAACGGTATCAAACTATAAGGAAAATCGCTATGGAAAAATATAACAGAGAAGAATTCGAAGAAGTAATGGTTGATATCGGCCGCGTTACAAAGGTCGTAAAAGGCGGTCGTAGATTTAGATTTACGGCTCTTGTCGTAGTAGGAAACAGAAACGGCCTAGTGGGCTTTGGCTTCGGTAAAGCAAAAGAGGTGCCGGACGCTATGAGAAAAGCCGTCGACGACGCGTTTAAAAACATCATCGAGGTAAAAAGAAAAGGCTCGACTATACCTCACGACATAGAGGTTAAATTTAACGCTAGCCGCGTTTTGCTTCGCCCTGCTAGCGAAGGTACGGGCGTGATCGCGGGCGGTAGCGCTCGTCCTATTTTAGAGCTTGCGGGCATCAAGGACATCCTAACAAAATCGCTTGGCTCAAACAACTCGGCAAACGTCGTTCGCGCTACTTTAAAAGCGCTAAGTATGCTTAAAGGCTAAGGAGAAGATATGGGACTAGAAAATTTAAAACCCGCCGAGGGCTCGACTAGACAAACCAAAAGACTAGGTCGCGGTCAAGGTAGCGGTCAAGGTAAAACCGCAGGCAAAGGACACAAAGGCCAAAGAGCTAGAAAAGGCTACAACGAGAAAAGAGGCTTCGAGGGCGGTCAGCAGCCGCTTCAAAGACGCCTTCCGAAAGTAGGCTTTACGTCCAAATTTGAAAAACCTTACGTAATCAACGTAGAAAAAATCGTTGCGGTAAAAGAGCTAAGCGAGATCACCATCGCTACTATCGCTACCGTACACAAAATTTCAAGCAGCGTCAAGAAAATCAAATTGATCGGAGTGAGCGCGAAAGATTTGGCTTCGAAAATCAAAGACGAGAACGTAACCGTTAGCGGACGTGCGTAATGAATAAGACATTGACCAACAAGATTTTAATCACGTTGGCATTTTTATTTGCTTACAGGATACTGGCATACGTGCCGGTTCCTGGCGTAAACGTCAATGTTATTAAAGAGTTTTTCGATTCGAATTCCGCAAATGCGCTTGGACTATTTAATATGTTCAGCGGTAAGGCCGCAGAGCGCCTCAGTATCATCTCTCTAGGCATTATGCCATATATCACGGCATCTATCATCATGGAGCTTTTAGCGGCTACTTTCCCAAATTTAGGCAAGATGAAAAAAGACCGCGACGGCATGCAAAAATATATGCAAATCATCCGCTATGCCACTATCGGTATCACGCTTGTTCAAGCAGTGGGCGTTAGTATGGGGCTTCAGAGCCTTCACGGTAGAGGCGGAGAGGACGCGATAATGATAGATATGAATTTATTTATCGCGATTGCGGCAGCTTCGATGTTAACTGGAACTATGCTTTTGATGTGGATAGGCGAGCAGATCACTCAGCGCGGTATCGGCAACGGTATCAGCCTTATCATCTTTGCGGGCATCGTTAGCGGCATACCTTCAGCCATCGGCGGAACGGTAAATTTGGTAAATACGGGCGAGATGAACTTCCTCGTGGTTATCGTAATTTTGCTTGTTATCTTGGTCACGGTAGGCATAGTTATCTACGTCGAGATGGGCGAGAGGCGTGTACCGGTGAGCTATTCGCGTAAGGTAGTGATGGAAAATCAAAACAAACGCATTATGAACTATATACCTATCAAAGTAAATTTAAGCGGCGTTATTCCTCCGATTTTCGCCAGTGCGATTTTGATGTTCCCAAGCACCATTTTGCAGGCCAGCACAAATCCTTATATCCAAGCTATTCACGATTTTTTAAATCCAAATAGCTATTTTTTCAACTTTTTAACATTTTTACTGGTCGTATTTTTTGCATATTTTTACGCTTCGATAGCGTTTAACGCAAAAGATATCAGCGAAAATTTAAAAAGACAGGGCGGCTTTATTCCAGGCATTAGACCGGGCGAGGGTACGGCAGGCTATCTAAACGAGGTCGCATCAAGATTAACTTTTAGCGGCGCGATTTACCTCGGGCTTATCTCAACGCTTCCTTGGGTGCTCGTTAAAATTATGGGCGTTCCGTTTTATTTCGGCGGCACGTCTGTGCTGATCGTAGTTTCTGTTGCGCTTGATACGATGCGAAGGATAGAAGCTCAAATTTATATGAACAAATATCAAACTCTAAGTGCGGTAGGCTTGTAATGGCTATAACCATTATGCAACCAAACGACATAGAGAAAATGCGAGCGGCGAATAAAATCGTCGCTCAAACCCTCGACTACGTGGAAAGCGTGATCAAGCCCGGTATCTCACTGCTCGAAATAGATAAAATTTGCGACGACATGATAAGGGCTGCGGGTGCAAAGCCAGCGTTTAAGGGGCTTTATGGCTTTCCAAACGCAGCTTGCATAAGCGTAAACGAAGTAGTCATCCATGGTATCCCGAATGAATACAAACTACAAGAAGGCGACATCGTAAGCGTCGATATCGGTTCAAATTTAAACGGATATTTCGGCGACTCGGCGAGGACTTGGGGTGTGGGTCAAATTTCTCGCGAGGACGAAAAACTGATCGCTTGCGCTAAAGACGCGTTATACTTTGCGATAGATACCGTAAAAGCGGGAATGCACTTTAAAGAGCTTAGTTTTGAAATCGAGAAATTTATAAGAGCTCGCGGATTCGTTCCGTTAACTGGATTTTGCGGTCACGGCATCGGTAGACGCCCGCACGAAGATCCGCAAATTTTAAATTATTTAGAAGGCGGGAGCCCAAAATCCGGACCAAAAATCAAAAACGGAACGGTATTTTGCGTGGAGCCGATGATCTGCCAAAAAGATGGCACGCCAGTTTTAGGAAGCGATAACTGGAAAGTAACCTCAAAAGATGGTTTGAGAACTAGCCATTATGAGCATTGTATGGCGATAGTTAATGGCAAAGCTGAAATTTTAAGCCAAGCGTAAAATTTATAGCAAAAATTTAAAGAAAGGAGAATTTGTGGCAAAAGACGATGTCATTGAGATTGATGGAAATGTTGTTGAAGCACTGCCAAATGCAACTTTTAAAGTTGAGCTTGACAACAAACATATAATTTTATGTCATATCGCCGGAAAAATGAGAATGCATTATATAAAGATAATGCCTGGCGACCGCGTAAAAGTAGAACTTACGCCATATAGCCTAGACAAGGGCAGGATTACTTATAGATATAAGTAAATTTAGCCCCTTGGCAAATATGCTAAGTAAATTTAAAGCTGGTTTTAGGTAAAATCCAAGCTTTGCGAAAAGCTGTATGAAGAATTATTTTCAAAGTTCCCCACTTATTTTGAAAATAGTTGGTTTAAATTCTTTCTTTAGACCTGATGCAGCCCCTAAAAAAGTGGAATAAATTTTTAGGAGACTAAAA
>CALHQN010000198.1 GCA_938036585.1 uncultured Campylobacter sp. | reverse complement strand
TTGGAAAAACCCTAACACATGGAGCAGATTTAGCCATTGGATATGTATGACTAATGTGGGCAAAGAGTATTGTGATAAAATTTTGGAACCGAGGCTTTATGAAAGATATAAGGATATAGTTATAGAGGTGTAATTTAGCGATTATAAATAACGAAAATTTATTATGAACATGTTTAATCTAGCAAGCAAAAAGGACTTTAAATGACCATCTTACCAATATCAACCTTCGACAATGATTTACAAAGAGGCGATATTATAAAATTTAACGACGATGAGCTTATGGTCTGCGATGAGCGCTGTTTCTGGACAGAAAATCCTTGCCTTTTAAATTTAAAAGATACCAGATATTTTGAGCTTCCTAGCGAGATGCTATCAAGCAAAGCGGGATTTGTCGTGGACAAGGAGCAATTGATTCGTAATTTAGCAAATTTCGGCATCAATGCGATCCCCCAGGAGGTATTTATATGCTCCGATAATTATCTTAGTAGCGATGAATTAGAAGATTACAAAGAAGATTGCGACGAAACAATCCCTGGTTTCAGACTGACAAAACCTAGGGATAAATTCGGACGCAATAGACGCATAAAGAGAAATCTAATGAAAAAATTTAGTATTCCTCTCTTGAAATTTCGCGGAAAGATCGAGGTCGGAGATATTATCGAATGTAGAAAATCCTGCTATCCATATGAGAAAAATGTAAATTTTGTCGTAGTAAAAGCAAAAGACGATGATGGAGTAAATTTTATAAAATTGGTCGTAATTAGCGGCTACAAGGCGGGTTTATGGGTTTTGCCGTTTTTATTTAAAACAGATAAAAATATGGTAGAAGCAGACTGGCTAATTAAAAATTGGAAATATATTTTTTATAGGTGCTGTGATATAAGGCACACCTATGTAAATTTGCAAAACCGGAAAGAGATTTTAAATTTTACCGATAAGCAGTTGGAAAATTTTATAAAAATTAAGCGAAAGAGATTAAAATTTAAAAATAAAAGGAAAGGCTTTTGAGTAAACTATTGATAGTAACAGATATGAAAGGTATAAATTTAGTAAGATATATTGCTGCTGAAGGTAGAGCTTACAAGAAAGCTAATGTCCATAATAGAACGCTTAAGGAAATAAGGAAAATAATAGGACTAATGAGTAAACCGGGTTTTGTGGAACAATAAAGAGAGATATAAAAACGATGAAATTTACAAGACGGCTTTCTTTCTTTACCCTTGCTCTTTTATCGGCTACCGCCATACTTTCCGATACTCCGTCGCTTTGTAAAATTTCAGACGCTAGATATACGCGCATTCAATTGCCGCACGAATTTCTAAAACTCCGCGTGAAATTTTAAAATTTCAAATCCTTTGCGTCTTGCTAAATTTCTAAATTTTACAGTTTCAAATTTCGCGGATTAAACTCCGCGCTAAGATTATCGTCTTAAGCAAACAAGCTCCAAGCGCGGTAAACGAACTTCTAAATTTCGCCGCGCGCCCGATGATTTGCCGCAAGCAGCCGCTTCGCGCGAGCGGGCACTTTGCGCGCAGCTTTAGACTACGCGGGCGGCAGCGCGAAGCAACAGGAAGCAGCTAGCTATACGGCGAAATTTACGCCAAAGCCTCGCCGTGAGCTTTATTTAATCACCTTGCCTAAAATCCCAGCACCTTTGCCGACGGCGCTACCGCGAAGCGCGCTTTCTTTTTCCCTCATTACCGCAAACAGCCCATCCAGCGTCTTTTGCGTTATGTAATCGTTCAAATCCTCGCCCTGCTTAGGCAGATACTCGCTCGCGCCCAGCCCGCGCGCGATGTTTTGCACCGCTTCATTGCCCGCGATCTTGTTTTGCGCGAAGGAATTTAGCCCATTATACGCCGTCGCGAAGCTGTTTTTGCTCATCATATCGCTTACGATCGGTCTGAAAACCGCCCGCAGCTTCGCGCCCGATTTACTCTGCAAATACTCGCTAAGCGCGGTGTCGCCGCCGCCGATGAGCTTTTTAACGTCGGCATCGCTCATCGATTTCAGATCTTGCAAAAATATCTTGCTCGCACCGCTCACCGCCTTGGTAGCGGCATCGTTCATACTCACGACGAGCTCGCGCTCCCATTTATCGCCGCCCACCTTTCTCGCAAGCTTCGCAGCAGCTTTCAGCGAAGGAGGAAGCTCGATTTTAGCGGTCTTGCTGTGGATGTAGCCCTTGGCAAGCTCGGCTACGGCGCGGTTCGTAGCCGAGGCGAGCAGCTCTTTGTAGTTTCCGCTCTGAGTCGCACCGAGCACGTCCGCGCCCTGCTTTAGGATATCAGTTACGTCCGCATGCGCAAGCGACAACGACGCAGCGGCGAGTAAAACCATAAATTTTTTCATATTGCAACCTTTGGATAAAATTTGCGCCATTATGCCAAACTGCGGTAAACGCTCAGCCCGTGCTCGGTTTAAATTTACGCGCTGCGTGGGCGATTTAAGATAAAATTTAAGCTAAATTTGAAAGCGGCTTCGAGCTAAATTTTAAACGTCAAATTTCAAAGCTAAATTTAACTGGCAAAATTTACCCGCCAAATTTAAAGATAAAATTTGGCGGAAGCGGACTTTGCGCGCTTGCAGTTAAATTTAAAAGCGACGCTATGACGAGCTAAAATTTTAAAACCGCATTGCGCCTGAGTGCCATTTAAAATTTACACAGCGCGCACGATACCAACGCAAGACGCACAAAGCATATCGATGAGCGGTTATATCCTCGGCGCAAACGATTGAAATTTTATCAAGCCCTCCGCAGCCAAAAAGCTCGCCGTAAATTTAAAGAGTTTAAATTTAAAAGCGAGCCGCGGCTTTGGGCGCGATAAGCAGGCCTAAACCAGCCCTTGATCCAGCATCGCGTCGGCCACGCGGCGAAAGCCCGCGATATTCGAGCCCAGCACGAGATTGCCCTCAGCGCCGAATTCCTTCGAAGTCTCGTAGCTGGTGCGAAATATGTGGCGCATGATCTCGCGCAGCTTGCCATCGACCTCCTCGAAGCTCCACGACGCCATCTGCGCGTTTTGCGCCATCTCAAGCCCGCTCGTAGCCACGCCGCCCGCATTTGCCGCTTTCGCAGGACCGAAAAGAAGATCCTTTTGCGTGAGCATAAAATCGACCGCCTCGAGCGTGCTGGGCATATTCGCGCCCTCGCAAACCATGCGGCATCCGTTGGCGTAAAGAGTTCGTGCATCGTCCAGATTAAGCTCGTTTTGCGTAGCGCTCGGAAATGCCGCGTCGCACGGCACGCTCCACACGCCGTTGCGGCCTGCGGGATAGGCGCTTGCGGGGGTAAATTTTGCGCCGGGACGTTCTTTGGTATATTCAATAAGCCCTACGCGCAGCTGCTCTTTTAGCTTTTTAAGAAGCGCCACGTCTATTCCATCGGCGTCATAGATAAAGCCCGTGGAATCGCTTACGGTGACGGGCTTAGCCTGCATTTGATAGAGCTTTTCGGCGGTGTAGATCGCGACGTTGCCGGCGCCCGAGATCGTGCAAATTTTGCCGTGCAGCGAATCGCCCCTGGTAGCTAGCATCTCGTTTGCAAAATATACCGAGCCGTAGCCCGTAGCCTCGGTGCGCGCAAGACTTCCGCCCCAGCTTAACCCCTTGCCCGTAAGCGCGCCGTCGAATCTGCGGGTGAGCTTTTTATACGCGCCGTACATATAGCCGATCTCGCGACCGCCCACGCCGATGTCGCCTGCGGGCACGTCGGTATTGGAGCTGATTAGGCGGTGAAGTTCAAGCATAAAAGCTTGGCAAAATCTCATAATCTCGCCGTCGCTCTTGCCCTTGGGATCGAAATTTGCGCCCCCTTTTGCGCCGCCGATATTAAGACCCGTGAGGGAATTTTTAAAAATTTGTTCAAAGCCTAAGAATTTCAAAACGCCCAAATTTACACTCGGATGAAAGCGCAGACCGCCTTTGTAAGGGCCCAGAGCGGAGTTGAACTCTATGCGGTATCCCGTATGCACGCAGGGCTCGCCGTCGTCGCTCATATAGACGACGCGAAACATCATCGTGCGCTCGGGCGCTAAAATGCGCTCTAAAATTTTGTTTTTCACATATCGCTCGTCGCGCTTTAGAAGCGGTATGAGCGAGTATAAAATCTCGGTCGATGCTTGGATAAAGACCTCCTGGCCGGGATTGGCGCGCTTTAAATTTAGCAGCAAGCCGTCGATGTAAGATTTCATAGCCCCTCCTTTTGAACCGGATTAAATTTTAATTTTTTGGCTTTAGCGATAAATTTTTTCAGCGCCAACTCCTCGCGGACGCCGATCTCATAACCGATAAATTTTAGATAATTTAAAATTTCGCGCTCTTTTATGCCGCGCGAAAGGGCGTAGCTTTGCAGGATATATCTTGGAATTTTAATGCGCGAACGCAAAAATTTCGTTGCCAGGCGCGAATAGGCTTTTTCGTTTTTCACGCAGCACAGCCGCCCGAAAACAAAGGGCAAGCCCGTGCGCTGCTGCCAAATTTCGCCAAGATCGTAGAATTTATCCCTACCCTGCGAAAGCAGCGCCTTTAGAGCATTATCGCCGATCAGCACCTCGCCGCTAAGATCCAGCACGCGGGCTAGCATATTTGAGCTCATCGACGCGGGATCGAGCCTGGGCGCCGAGTTTTTGCGAACGAGCACGCTTAGCACTTCCCGCTTTGCGACGATTCCAAGAGGCAGCTTGCAGTATTTTGCGCGGCGGCTTTCGATGCTTGAGATCACCGCAGCGTCTATCCTGCGGCTATAAAGATCGGCGCAGAGCTTGCTCGGCACCCCTTTTTTAAATTCTATCGATTTTTTAACATAAGACGGCAGCGGAAGGGATTTTAAAAATACGTGAAAAGGAAGCAAATTTAGATAATCGATTTTGCCTAATAACATGACTTTCTCCGAATTTAGCGCAGGAAAAGAGGGTTAAATTCCGGCGCTAAATCGGAATTTAACCAAAAATTTTAAAGTTTATTTGACCTCGGTGATCGGGATGGATTTGTATTTGCTAAACTCCACTATGCCCTCACCTTTTTTGAAGTGGATGCTCACTCCGTCTTTGTTTTCCATATAGATGCCGTCTGCGGCACGCTCGCGCTTGAGGTTGTAGCTTTTGCCGCTATCGTCCTCTAGCACGGCGGTATTGAAATCGTCGTTTGAGCTAAGCGATAGTTTTTTGCCCTTGTCATCGATGAAATAGAAGGTCTTTGCGTCCTCTTTGGTTATGGTTTTTTCGCTCTGTGCTTGCTTATTCATAGCGCTGTCCGGGGATTGGCGGAGCTGGTTTGAGCCGCATCCTAGCAAAACTAACGCCAAAGCGGCGCACGATAGAACTTTAAACATATTTTTCCTTTAAATTGAGGTTGCACTCGTTGATGAGTGATTTTCGGATATCCCAAAGCTTTTGAGAGAGATCCACTTTGTAGCTCTGCGGATGGACGTTGCGAAGGTGCTCGAGCCAAAATTTACTCTTCTGCTCCTTGCTAAAACGCGCGATCTCGCTTACGCTACGGCGGACGCCTACGAATTCGCCCTCATTGAAAACGGGACGTAAGAGCTTATGCGCGCTGAAATTCGTTAAAATTTTACGCTTGTAGGTGTAAAGCGGATGGAAAATTTCAAGCGGCGCACTCTCGTCTATGTTCTCTCCATCAAGCGCGATCAGATCGGCAAGCGCCATGCCGTTATCTTTGTCGTAAAGTCTAAAGACCTGCTTATAGCCGGGATTATTGATCTTGCGCGGATCGTTTGAAATTTTGATCTTAGCTATGATCTCGCCATCTTTTTCGATACCGCTTAGCTTATACACGCCGCCTAGACTCGAACTATCTCCGCCCGTAATAAGCCTCGTGCCGATCCCCCAGCTATCGATTTTAGCGTCAAAAAGCTTGAGCTGATCTATCGCATATTCGTCCAGATCATTTGACGCAGTGATCTTTGCGTTCTCAAAGCCCGCCGCATCAAGCATCTTACGCGCCTGCTTGGTCAGATACTCCAGATCGCCCGAATCTATGCGAATTCCAAGCGGCTCATGACCGCTCGCGCGCAGCTCTTTAAAAACCTTGATCGCATTCGGCACGCCGCTTGCGAGAGTATCGTAGGTATCGACGAGCAGAAGCGCGCTGTTCGGATAAATTTTAGCGTAGGCGCGAAACGCCTCTAGCTCGCTATCAAAGCTCTGAATCCAAGAGTGCGAGTGGGTGCCGATCGCAGGGACGTCAAATTTCTTTGCGGCGAGCACGTTTGACGTGGCGCTGCAGCCGCCTATAATCGCAGCCTTTGCGCCGTATATACCGGCGCTTCGCCCCTGAGCACGGCGCAAGCCAAACTCCATCACCGAATCGCCTTGAGCGCTAAAGTTTATACGCGAGCTTTTCGTAGCGATGAGAGTTTGGAAATTTATAGTATTTAGGATCGCGGTCTCGATGAGCTGTGCTTCCATGATATTTGCCTTGACGCGAATTAGCGGCTCGTGCGGAAATACGATCTGCCCCTCATCCATTGCGTAAATTTCGCCGCTAAATTTAAAGCCTCTTAGAAATTCCAAAAATTCCGGCTTAAATAAATTTAGACTTTTTAGATACGCGATGTCGTCATCGCTAAATTTAAGATTTTCGATATAATCCACGACCTCGCTTAGGCCGCAAAATATCGCGTAACC
This sequence comes from uncultured Campylobacter sp., assembly GCA_938036585.1. Classification (GTDB taxonomy): domain Bacteria; phylum Campylobacterota; class Campylobacteria; order Campylobacterales; family Campylobacteraceae; genus Campylobacter_B. The sequence continues at coordinate 4,189 of CALHQN010000198.1, read as the reverse complement.
GCCGCCGCTTGGGTTTTTGCGATAAAAAACGTCAAAAACCGCCGTCTGATCGGGCTTTGTAAAAAAATAGCCCTGCATCATACTAAGCTGATAAAAATCGGTAAGTAAAGCCAAATCTTTCATTTACGCCTCTTAAATTTAATCTCGCCTCGTGCAGAAGCAAGGAATCATAGCTTTTTAGCTTCCAGGCTCTTTTTATAAGCCGCGGCGTCGAAGTCTTTGACGCGAGCGACGCCGTCATCTACCGCAGCTTTTGCAACCGCCGTCGAGATCACGGCAAATACGCGCGGATCGAAAGGATTTGGAATCACGTAGTCTTTGCCGAATTTCAAGCTCTCTTTGCCCAGCATCTTGCGGATTTCCGCAGGAACCTCTTTACGAGCAAGATCCGCCATCGCGCGAGCGGCCGCAATCTTCATATTTTCGGTGATCTTTTTGGCTCTTACGTCAAACGCGCCGCGGAAGATATACGGAAAGCCCAAAACGTTATTGATCTGATTTGCAAAGTCGCTTCTGCCCGTGCCTACGATCGCGTCGCTTCTTACTTCCTCGACCTCGCTCGGATAAATTTCCGGTACCGGATTTGCAAGCGCAAAAATGATTGGATGCGGCGCCATAGTCTTTACCATCTCTTTGGTTAAAACGCCAGGCTTGCTAAGACCCAAAAACATATCGGCTCCGTTAATCGCATCAGCCAGCGTGCGATCTGCGGTGTCTAGGGCAAATTCTTTCTTTTGCTCGGTAAGATCGGTGCGACCCTTGTGGATCACCCCTTTGGAGTCAAGCATTATGATATGTTTAGCGCCTAAATTTTGATACATCTTCGCACACGCTATGCCCGCAGCGCCCGAGCCGCTGACTACGATCTTCATATCCTCGATCTTTTTGCCGCTGATGATGGCTGCGTTGATAAGCCCTGCACCTGTAATCATCGCGGTGCCGTGCTGATCGTCGTGCATGACGGGGATGTCGACGGCTTTTTGCAGCTCGCGCTCGATCTCGAAGCACTCGGGAGCTTTAATATCCTCTAAATTTATACCGCCGAACGTAGGCGCAAGCGCTTTGCAAATTTCAATTATCTTTTTAGGATCTTTTTCGTCGATCTCGATGTCAAACGCATCTACGCCGCCGAATTTTTTAAACAAAACCGCCTTGCCCTCCATTACGGGCTTTCCGGCGATCGCGCCGATATCTCCGAGACCTAAAACCGCCGTGCCGTTAGTGATGACGGCTACGAGATTGGCTTTATTAGTGTATTTAAATGCGGCTTCGTGATCATTCTCGATCACCTTGCAAGGCTCCGCGACGCCCGGCGTATATGCAAGCGCCAAATCCTCCGCCGTAGCACATGGTGTTTTTACATTCGTTCCGATTTTCCCGCCTATGTGGTACTTCAAAGCCGCTTCAACGTTTACTTTAGCCATTTTATAATCCTTTTTTGATTAAATTTGAAATTCTCGTTTTAACTTCGTCGCTTCCTAAAATTTCACAAATTTCAAAAATCGACGGACTTACGCTTCCCCCCGTGATCGCAACGCGCAGCGGCTGGGCAAGATCCTTTAGCTTGGCGCCGTTTGCGTCCAAAAACTCCATCGTCCTTTCCTCGCACTCCTTTGCATTTAAATTTGCGCTTAGAGTATCCGAAAATTTTGCGAGTAAGCTTAGCGAACTTTCGGTTACAAATTTCTTATACGCCTTCTCGTCGTAGCAGCTCGGGCGGGCTAGAAGAACTTTAATGCCCTCAGCCATCTCCACTAGCGTCTTTGCGCGCTGTTTGTACTGCTGCGCGATGAGATGTTTTTTTGCATGCGAGCGGATATCGACGCCGAATTCTACAAGCTGTGCGGCAAGCTCATCGTCGTCAGAGTTTTTAATATAATGCGCGTTTAGCCACTCAAGCTTGGTTTGATTGAAAGTACTGGAGCTCTTGCTTATATGATTGGGATCAAAGTAGCGCTTCATCTCCTCCATGCTAAAAATTTCATCGTCTCCGTGGCTCCAGCCCAGGCGCACTAAGAAATTTAACAGAGCCTGCGGCAGATAGCCCATACGTTTGTACTCCATCACGTCGGTAGCGCCGTGGCGTTTGCTTAGCTTGCTGCCGTCGGTGCCGTTGATCATCGCGACGTGGTAAAATTTCGGAATTTTAAAGCCCAGCGCGTTATACAGCACGATCTGCTTCGGGGTGTTGCTTAGATGATCGTCGCCGCGGATCACGTCCGTGACGCCCATCAGCGCGTCGTCGATCACGACCGTGAAGTTATACGTGGGCGTGCCGTCGGAACGCGCGATGATGAAATCGTCCAAAATGTCCTCTACGTTAAATTTAATATCGCCTTTGATGCCGTCGTTAAATTCTATCGTACCGCTAAGCGGAGCTTTTATACGCACGACGGGCTCGATCCCGGCAGGCGGCGCACCTGTGAAGTCGCGATAGCGGTTATCGTAGCGCGGGCGCTCTTTGCGAGCTTCTTGCTGCGCGCGCAGCTCGTCCAGCTCGTCCTTGCTCATATAGCATCTGTATGCCTTGCCCTCATCTAGCAGCTTTTGGACGTATTGTTTGTAAAGATCGAAGCGCGAGCTTTGGTACACGACCTGCCCGTCGTAGTCCAGATCGCACCACTTAAATGCTTCCTCGATCGCCTGCGCGGCTTCTTGCGAATTGCGCTTCAGATCGGTATCCTCGATACGTAGCAGGAATTTGCCGCCGTTTGCTCTAGCGTAGAGGTAACTAAAAAGCGCCGTCCGAAGTCCGCCGATATGCAAATACCCCGTAGGACTAGGCGCAAAACGAGTTACTATCATAAATTTCCTTTATAAAAATTACCATTTATTACCATTTAATGTTATAATCGCGGTTTCGTAATTATAAAGCAAAAAGATTAAATAAAGGTTGAAAATGATAAAAAAACTGCTTTTTTCCGCAATGATCTGCGCCGTTTGTGCGAACGCTGAAGTAGTAAACGGCGTCATCGCCGTGGTAGATAACGAGCCTATCACGAACTACGAGCTGGTAAAGGTCCAGAAATTAACGGGCGCTTCACCGCAAGCCGCGATGGAAATTTTAATCGGACAAAAGCTTCAACAATCCGAGATCAAGCGCCGCGGCATCGCCGCAAACGACGCGGAAGTAGATGCTAGGCTAAAAGCGATCGCCGAGCAAAATAAGCTAAGCTTTGATCAGCTAAAAACCGCGGTAGAAAGTCAGGGGATGAATTACGCCGATTTTAGAGAAAACGTCCGCCGCACCCTGCTTGAAGAAAAGCTCTATAACTCGATATTTGCGGACATTCAGCGCAAAACCACCCCCGAAAACGTCAAGAAATTCTACACGCAAAATAGCTCTTTGTTTACGACCTTCGACAGCATCACCCTTACCCGCTATATCGCGAAATCTCAAGCTCCGCTCGATAAGATCCGCGCAAATCCGAAGCTCCGCCCGAGCGACGTTTACGTGATGCAAGGAACCCTAAAAGCAAACCAAATGGACGAGGGGCTAAAATATATCGTCACGAACGTCGAGCAGGGCAAATTTTCGCCGATCATCCCTACGCGCAACGGCTACGAGATGTTTTACGTAAACGACAAAAAGGGGCTTCGTACGCTCGACTTTGACAGCGTGCAAGATAGAGCGATCGAGGGCTACGTAACCTCCGAGCGCAAAAAAGCGGTCGCCGAGTTTAACGACAGGCTCCGCTCAAACGCCAATATCCGCATCATCGAGCGCCCGCAAGCCCAGCCTCAAAGCGGCAAAGACAAGGGCAAAGTGAAGGTTCAAAAGAGAAACTAAATTTAACATAGAAAAAAAGATAGAGTGTTTGTAGTAGTAATAGAAAATTTTAGAAATATTATTGAGAATATTGATATATTTTTAAAAGACCTAAGGTATTGCTGCTAAATATACAGAAAAGGCAAATCTATCAATTAGGAACGAGTTTAGTATTCAAAATTTTACATATTTATTTATCGGAAATTTGTCCATTAGTATTATTTCTAGCAACATCAACAATCAATGGCAAATCCGATTTTAAAGCTTTGCCTGCAATGATTGCGTGATATTTTTTCATAGCTGGCAGAGTCATAGCCATCTCTTTACCTATATAGTTGCCTAGAAAATTAAAATTTGTATCATCAAATGCTTGAAAACAAATCATTGTGTTACACTGTGTTAAAATTGTTTTTGAAATAT
>CALHQN010000197.1 GCA_938036585.1 uncultured Campylobacter sp. | reverse complement strand
CAGCCTACGTCTGCGAAGAGGCTAAAGTACGTAAAAATGTAGAGCTTTTAAGGTACGTAAAAGAGCAAAGCGGAGCCAAAATTTTAGTAGCACTTAAGGGCTTTGCATTTAGCGGAGTGATGGATATGGTGGGCTCTTATCTTGACGGTGCGACTTGTAGCGGGCTTCATGAGGCAAAATTTGCAAACGAATACGTAAAAGGCGAGATCCACACATATAGCCCAGCCTTTAAAGACGAGGATTTTGATGAAATTTTAAAAGCGCGCTTCGAGGCGGAATTTAAACGGCGCCTGTTCGGCAGAGCAGGGCGATAAAATTTTTGCTACGTCTAAAGATACATCGTTTCGGCGCAGACGACTATAGAAATGCTGCGCACTTAGAGTTGGTGTCGTACAAAAGGCGGGAAGGCGGCGTAAATTTTATCGCGCGGGTTTTGCGCGAGCAGGCAACGGCTTTGGATAAAAGATCGGATTCTGCAGCGCGGCGAGTAAAATTTGCCGAGATTTTGGCGCAAAACAGTGCGGGTTAAATTTTAAAATTTGCGTCTCGGCGGAGAATAGGTAAAAGCCGGGCGGCATAGCGGGTAACGGGCTTTGTTTTGAGCAGGCGTTTTGCGATAAACGAACGGCGATTGAGTACCGAGCATGGACGGCATAAAATTTCGCTACGAAACAAGCGGCGCGATTAAATACAGGTTGCGAGCGGAGGTGAAATTTTACCCAAAGGACGCGGTAGCTGAAGTTGGCACTATGTAAAGAAAGCCGAAACTAGGTATAAAATTTCGCCAAAAGGCGCGGCAGCGGTAAAATTTCATCGCAAAAGGCGCGGCGCAGATAGAGCTCGGCGCTCACAGCTCGCAAGGTGTCTGAAAAGTCGCTTTCATCTGTGTTTTGAAGCGAATTTATCGCAGACACTCACGGAACGCTCGATGTTTAGGATCGCGACGTTTTATGCGCGGATAGTTTTCATCGCTCGTCGCAAAATTTAAAGCGTGCGGCGTGCGTCGCGAAATTTAAAGCGCGCGGCGGCTGCGAAACCAAGACGTCTCGGTGACTGCAGAAGCAAGGCGTCGCGACAAAGACGCCTTTTAGGCATGCGTAGGTCTCGTTCATCGCGCCAAGCGACGGGGCGAGCAATAAAATTTGGAGCTAGGCTTGGATCTATTAAATATCGTAAATTTAAAGAAATTTTATCTGCGCGAAGATCGCAGCAAAAACGTCGTTTTTGAAAATTTTGATTTGAGAATCGACGATACGCCGCGACTCATCAGCCTCACGGGCCCCGACGGCGCGGGCAAATCCACGCTTTTAAAGCTCATCTGCGGCATCATCGCGCCCGATTGCGGCGAGATAAAATTTGCAGGTTTCACGCCTAGCGGCGAAAATAAAGAATTCGTACGCGCAAACGGCTATATGTCGCAGAGCTTAGGGCTTTACGAGGAGCTTAGCGTCTGGCAAAATTTAAATATCTTCGCAGGTCTAAAAGGGCTTGATCTAAAAAGCGGCGCGGAGTATCTGCGCGGGCTTTTGCGCCGCGTGGGGCTTTTGAAATTTAAAGATTACGCCGTGGATTCGCTCTCCGGCGGGATGAAACAAAAGCTTGGCGTCGCCTGCGCTATCGCGGCTCGCCCGCGGCTTTTGGTGCTCGATGAGCCCACCGTCGGCGTCGATCCGCTCTCACGCAGGGAGCTGTGGGCGATCGTGCGCGAGTATCTGGATCAAAGCGGCGCGAAATGCATATTTTCGACGGCGTATTTCGACGAGGCGGCGGATGCCGATCTGACGCTGATCTTACTCGGCGGCAAGATCATAGCGCAGGAGTGCGCTACAAAGATCACCGCGGCGCTGCGGAACCACACCTTTCGCATATGCAGCGAGGATTATCAGAGCCTGGCGCGCCGCTTGATGTTTAAGACGCAAAGATTTTTAAAAAACTCCCCGCTCATCGACATCTGCCCCAGAGACGGCAGCGTCGATCTGCTAAGTGAAGAGCCGATAAGCCTGCGTGATCTGCAAGAGTTTTTAAACGCGAGCCTAAGCGGCAGCGACGAAGACAGAGGCGGCGAAAGCACGGCTCGCGAAAACGGGGGCGGCGAAAATTTTAAAATTTCAAACGAAAACGATGGCATTAAATTTAACGAGAGCGAGAGCGCTAAATTTAAACTAAGCCCGCGCGAGGCGAGCCTAGAGGATGCGTATATTTTTTTAAACAAAGCCGAAATCGGCGCGGCAAACTTCGGCTACGAAAAAAAGAGCTTCGATGCGGCTCAAACCGTCATCAAAGTGCGCGACGTGAGTAAAAAATTCGGCTCATTCACCGCCGTGGAAAATACGAGTTTTGAGGTCAAAAAGGGCGAGATTTTCGGCCTTCTGGGCCCAAACGGCGCGGGTAAGACGACGACTTTTCGCATGATCTGCGCGCTTTTGGGGATGAGCGGAGGCGAGATCTCGGTCATGGGCGAGGATCTGCGTCATGCCAAATCATCGATCAGATCGCGCATCGGCTACGTCTCGCAGAAATTTTCGCTTTACAAAAAGCTGAGCTGCTACCAAAATTTAGAGTATTTCGGCCGCAGCTACGGCATCGGCGGAGTAGCGCTGAAACGGCGTATAGAAGAGCTTTTGAGCGAATTTGGCTTGCAGCGACTGCGAAACGAGACGTGGCAAAACCTGCCGTTCGGCGCGGGGCGCAACCTCAGCATGGCGTGCGCGCTCATCCACCGCCCCGAGATTTTGTTTCTCGACGAGGCCACCAGCGGCGCCGATCCGCTCTCGCGCAGACTCTTTTGGAACCGCATAAATGCGCTCGCGCGCACCGGCGTGAGC
>CALHQN010000196.1 GCA_938036585.1 uncultured Campylobacter sp. | reverse complement strand
AAGCTACGGAATTCTGCTACTTTTAATACTAGCTCCATGCGATGCAAATTCATTTAGCCTCTCCAATTGATAATTTAATTATTATGAAATGATACACTAAATAATATTTGACTTATGTTAAAAATGAAACTAAAATTACGCTTTTAGTTTAGAACTTTAAACTTAAGCTAAGAATTTCTCAAATGGAGGGGAAGATGAATCAATCAAATTTCAACAGACGCGATTTCTTAAAATCGGCCTGTATCAGCGTCGGCGCGCTTAGCCTTAGCGGTTGCGGCGATGAGATAAAGCGCGATGCAAACGGCGAGCCTATTACAAATTTCGGTAACGAAAACGGCTTTCCTAGTATCGATGTGCTTATCATCGGCTCGGGAGGCGCGGGTCTGCGCGCAGCCGTGGCGGTGCGCAAGAAGCATCCAAACTTGGGCGTCGTGGTCGTAAACAAAGGCATGCCTTCGCGCAACGCGACCTGTATGGCCGAGGGAGGCATCAACGGCGTCGTAGATTTCGAGCATGGCGATAGCCACAAGCTTCACGCTTACGATACCGTAAAGGGAAGCGACTTTTTGGGTGATCAAGACGTCATTACTAAATTTGTCGAAAAAGCCACCGAGGCTATCCATGAGCTCGATTATGCCGGTATGCCGTTTTCGAGAAAAGACGGCGGCGATGTAGCGGCGAGATTTGCGGGCGGGGCGAAATTTGAACGCTGTAATTACGCCGCGGATAAAACAGGCCATGCGATGATGCATGCTTGTTTGGATGAGGCGATCAGCAGCGGAGTAAAATTCCTTTTAGACAACTACCTGCTGGATCTTAGTACCGACGGAGATACTTGCGAGGGCGTCGTGCTTTTAAATATCCGCACGGGCGATGTAGTGCCGATTTTAGCTAAGGCGGTCGTGCTTGCTAGCGGCGGATATACGAGACTGTTTTTTAACCGCACCTCCACGCCATTTAATGCTACCGGCGACGGTATCGCGGCGGCACTGCGCGCCGGGCTTGCATTTAAAGATCCTGAAATGCTTCAATTCCATCCGACCGGAGTTCGCAACGGCGGCGCGCTCATCACAGAGGCTGCACGCGGTCTTGGCGGCAAGCTTATCAACAACAAAGGCGAGCGCTTTATGAGTAGATACTCCAAAAAGATGGAGCTTGCGCCGCGCGATATAGTTTCTCGCTCAATAGAGACCGAAATTCGCGAGGGTAGGGGCTTTGGAGAAGGAATGGGCTCATACGTGCTTTTAGACGTAACTCACTTGGGCGAGGAAAAGATCATGGGCGGACTACCGCAAATCCGCCACGTAGCTATGCTTTTTGAAAATATGGACTTGGTAAAAGAGCCTGTTAAAATTCGTCCGACGGCGCACTATTCTATGGGCGGCATAGACGTGGTTAAATTTGACGATATGAGCACCGAGATGCCGGGGCTCTACGTCGCAGGCGAGACCTCATGCGCATCGATCCACGGAGCAAACCGCTTGGGCGGCAACTCTTTAACCGATGCCGCCGTAACTGGCAAGTTAGCAGGCGAGGGCGCGGGAGATTACGCAGCCTCTCGCGCAGCTTTCGGCTCGGGCAAAAAAGCGAGCGAGCTCGCGCAAAAATGGCAGGCTAGGATAAAGGGGATCGTTAGCGGTAGCGGCGAGCCAAACGAGCTCTACTCCTTAAGGGAGGAGTTCGGTAGACAAAACTGGGACAATATGGGCATCTTTAGAACCGGCGAAAAATTGGAAGCGCTAAGCGAAACGCTGAAGCAGATCCAAGCTCGCCACGCCGAGATGAAAATAGCAAATCCAAATTTAGCTTTCAATACGGCTTTGATCGATTATTTGGAACTTGGAAATTTGATCCTTTTAGCTCGTTGCGCTTGTGCCGGAGCCCTAAATCGAAAAGAGAGCCGCGGCGCTCACACTCGCGAAGACTATCCGAAACGAGACGACGCAAATTTCTTAAAGCATACGCTAGTAAGACTAAATGGCGGAGAGCCAACTATCAGCTATAAGGATGTCGTTATTACGGAATTTCCGGTAGAGGAGAGGAAATACTAATGCAAAGCGTAGTTAAAAATTTTGACGGAAGGAAACCTCAATGAAATTTATCATAGACCGCTTCGACGGAAGCAAA
>CALHQN010000195.1 GCA_938036585.1 uncultured Campylobacter sp. | reverse complement strand
TTCTTCGGAGCTTTTTTGTAAAGCTTTATCCTCGCAGGCGACGAAATTTTTATAAATCTCCGCCGTCTCCTCAGAGCTGCAATCGAAATCTCGCGAGACGCTAAATTTAGACCCGTTCGCTTCACTATCTAATCTCCGCTCCGAGCCCGGCTTGGCAGAATTTTTATCAAGACCTTCTGCGGCAAGGTCGCGCCCCACGCTTTCACCATTTTCGCACGCTGCAAAATTTGCGAAATTTATGGAATTCTGCTCACAGCCTGGAATATCTGTAAAATCTTGCGTAGAATTTAACGCGAAATCATACGTAAAATTTTGATCCCTATCGCAAGCGAGATCGGAATTTCCGCCTAAATTTACTTCGGAAATTCCGTCCGAGCAAGCGGCGAAATTTTTATAAAGCTCCACCGGCTCGCCCGAAATTATCGCACTTGCGTAAGCTACGCCGAAGCTTAGTTTATTTTGCAATATAGCCTCTTAGCGTGACGCCGCTCATTATCGAGCCTACGCCGCATTCAAACTCTTTGTCGCTCACGAAAACGTTTTTGTAATAGTAGCTCGTGATATTGACGACCTTGTTGCCGCCCTCTTTTTTGGCGCGATCTTGAAAGCTAAGTAGCGCCGATAAAAACGCGCGGTTGCATGCGGCTTGATCGCTCTTGCCGACGCCGTTTGCTTTTTTGTTCGAGCTTAGCTGCTGCGTGATCTTTCTGCCTGCGGATTTGTTGCCGAAGTAGAATTTTATGTTCGGATCAAGCTTGGCTTTAGCGTCGGGCTCTGCGAGTGCCGCGGCTATAGGGAAGCGCACGATATCGTTCTTGGCATAAGCCGAATTAGCGACAAAAAGCGCCGCAACTGCGAAAAATAGAAATTTTTTCATTTTCTCTCCTTTAGTCGATAAATTTTTTAAAAATCAAAGAGGTGTTTACGCCGCCGAAAGCGAAGTTGTTATTCATAACGTAATTCGTCTTTATCTCCTGCGGCTGCGTGAGATATCTAAGCGGCGCACATTCCGGATCGATAGCTTGTAAATTTAGATTCGGATAGAATAGCCCCTCGTTCATCATCATCACCGAGATGAAGCTTTCCAGCGCTCCGCACGCACCCAAAGTATGGCCCAAATACCCCTTGTAAGAGCTCACGGGCGTCTGCGAGCCGAAAATTTCATGCGTTGCCATAGATTCTGCGACGTCGCCCTGTCTGGTCGCCGTAGCGTGGGCGTTTACGTGCCCGATGAGATCCGGCGAGATGGCGGCGTCTTTGAGCGCTAGCTGCATCGCCGCACGCATAGTCTCGCTCTGCGGGCGGGTGATATGCGTGCCGTCGCAGGTCGTGCCGAATCCCACTATCTCGGCGTAAATTTTAGCGCCGCGCGCAAGCGCGCTTCCAAGGCTTTCCAGCACGAACATAGCGCCGCCTTCGCCCAAAACCAGCCCGTCGCGCGCTATATCAAACGGCGCGGGGCTGAGGGTAGGGGTGTCGTTTTTACAGCTTGTAGCGTAGAGCTTGTCAAACACGAATGCCTGGCTCGGGTGCAGCTCGTCCGCGCCACCTGCTAGCATCATATCTATCAGGCCAAATTTTATCGCTTCGTAGGAGTAGCCGATCGCCTGAGATGCGCTCGTGCACGCAGAGCCTGTGGGGATGAGCCTGCCTTTCAGTCCGTAGTAGATCGCGATATTTGCAGCGACGGTGTGGGGCATCATCTTGACGTAGGAGTTAGCGTTGAATGTGCTATCCTTGCCGTGCAAAATATCTACGACCTCGCCAGTAGCCTTTGCATCGCCGCTACAGCTACCTGCTGCGACGCCCATACGGCCGTCTTTTATGCGCTCGTCCTTCAAAAGACCCGCATCCGCCAGAGCTTCACCCGCAGCATCTACGCCAAGCATCGCTACCTTACCCATCGAGCGAGTATCTTTGCGGTTCCAGTGTGCAGGCGGCGCGTAGTTTTGTATCGGCGCACCAAGCCTGGTGTTTAGCTCCTCGCCGAAGATATCCCATTCGCTCATATAAACCACGGCGCTTTTTTGCTGCGCCAAATTCTGCTTGATGCTCACCCAGTCCCGCCCGAATACACAGACGTTGCCAAAACCCGTAATAACTACCCTATTTAACATAATCCACCGTCTATTTTAATAACCTCTTTTGTGATGTATGCGGAATTTTCGCTTAGCAAAAACTCCACCAAAGGCGCGACCTCGTCTGCTTTGCCCGCTCTTTTAGCAGGTATGGCCTTTAAAATCTCCTCGATCGGCAAGCCGCCGTCCGTCATATCAGTCTCGATGA
>CALHQN010000194.1 GCA_938036585.1 uncultured Campylobacter sp. | reverse complement strand
TAAATAAAATTTTAAATCATAATATAAATACACTAACGCCTACAACCGACAAAAGAGCAAAATTGCTGGAAATAAAAGAGCTTTTCGAAGATGGCTTGATAAACGAATCCGAATATAAGGAACAAAAACAAAAGATATTAAACAACTAGTTACAAAATATTCCTTATCAATGCTTAACACTTATCGAAACACATCATCCATCGGCGTGCTTTCGCATTTCTTGCGATCGGCTTCGACGGCGGTGAGGCGGCTTTTACTCGCTTCGAGCTCCTTCGGCGTTATCGCGATAGACGGCAGGTTTAAAGAATTTGCGCCGTGTTTGCCCGCAAAGCCGCTCAGACCCTTTCCGAACACGCCCAAAACTCGCTCGTTCATATCGTAAATTTCGCTGCCTTCGCAGTGAAAAACTTTACCGGAGATGCACTGGCATTTCAGCCCGTCCACCGCCTCGGAGTATCTGTAATCCTCGACGTAAAGCACGTTTTTGCCGCCCTCGGCTCTACTTATCGGGTTAAAAACCAAAGTAGCCAGAATTTCGTTGTTTTGCGGATTTGAGATCTCCCATTCCACGGCGCGATATGAGCTAAGCAGCAGCACGAGGGGCTTTTGCGATTTTTCTAAAACTACCTTGACCTTATTATCCATCTGCGCGCTTTCGTAAACCGCGCCAAGCCAAACGTCATAATCGCGATCCGTCGCTATTTTAGCCACGGCGTCCTTTTGGCGATAAAACGGCACCACGTCCTTAAAATCTACGAAAAGCCCGCTGGAATGCGCATCGTTCAGAAACCACGCCTCGATCTTGTGCTTGCCCTTGCTAAATTTATACGTAAGCGGGCGCTTTTGATTGCTCGACGTCCCGCCTAGCACATCCGTGCCGTCTACGGCGATTACCAGCGTAGACCAGCCGTAATCTCCTAGCACCATCTTTTCGACATCTGCGTCGAAATTAAACTCGCCGACCCAATACGCCATTAAATTTTGCGACGGTATATCGCGAAAGCCCTCTCCTTCGTAATTTACGCTGATTCTATCCACATTTTGCGAAAAAATCACCTTCTTCGGCTCATCCTTGTTGAGATAAAACGCTAAAAATTTATCCGTAGGGATCTGCGCGCCCGCCGTGATCTCCTTCGCCCATTTTTGCATGGCGGTTTCGTTTGCAGGCTTCTCTTCGCAAAATGCAGCCGTAAAAACCAGCATAAAAACGAGTAAAAATTTCATAATTCGCCTTTCGTTACGATTTTAAATTTAGAAGCAACGCCTCCGCTCAAAGCGCTTGCTTACGGCGCCGTTTGAAGTGTTTTTAAATTTAAAAATACTTCGGCTTCAGACATTAAAATTTAAATTTAAAGCGAGCTTTTGCAGCGACGCCTTAAATTTAAATTTTGACTTTGCTGCGGGCGGTTTTAAATTTAGAGCGAAATTTACTCTGCGCGTTTAAATTTAAACGGCTTAAGAAGCCGAAATTTTAAAATTTCAAGATAGTTCATCATATCTCCTTTGTTAAATTTTTGAAATTATAGAGCGGTTAGGTAAATTAAAAGAAATTTAGTAGCCAGCACAAAAGGCTGACTTTAAATACAAACAATCAAAATTCGCCCGCTTTACGC
>CALHQN010000193.1 GCA_938036585.1 uncultured Campylobacter sp. | reverse complement strand
ACCGATTCAAAATTTAAATCTACAAAATTTAATCATCGTAAATTTGGCTGATCTCGCTATTACCTGTTATACGCACAAAATCGCGACTCGGGTTTGCCGGATACGGCGCCGCGAGTGATAAAATTTACTTGCGTGAAATTTTAAAATTTCACGCTGTATTTCATAGAAAGATGCGTGTTCAAAAAGCGCAGTGTAGATAAAATTTATTGATTCGCCCGCTCGGAATTTCAAAATTCTTTGAAAATTTACTCGCCGAAATTTCTAAAAATTCTAAAATTCTTTAAATTTACCGCAATGCGACTTATCCTTTGCTGCGCGCTAAATTTTTAAAATTTACGCCGCATTGCGACCAAGATTAAGCTGCAAAAAGCTCAATTCGGCGGCTCAAAGAACAAAGCGCATGAGCCGACGGGCACAAGTAAATAAACCTCGTGCGCTATTTTCGATTTGCGTTGGCAAGCATCAGTTTTATGCGGTTTTCTTGATTTACTGCGCTTGCGCCCGGATCGTAGTCGATCGCGGCGATGTTTGCCTGCGGGTAGTTTTGCTTGATCTTTCGGATCATTCCGCGTGCGATGATGTGGTTAGGCAGGCAGCCGAAAGGCTGCGCGCACACGACGTTTTCGATACCACGCTTCATAAACTCCACCATCTCCGCCGTTAGCAGCCAGCCCTCGCCCATCTTGACGCCGTGACTGATGTAGCCCTCGGCAGCTGCACGCACCTCGCCAAACGGCGTCGCCGCGGCAAATCCGTATCGCTTCGTCTCTTCTATCAGCCAGCCCTGGAAAAATTCTAAAATTTTCGCGACCGCTAGCGAGCCATAATACGCCGCGCCGCCCTTGCCGTAAAGCTGTTTGTCGTAAACCGCATCGTAGATGCAGGTAAGCACGAAATCCATTAGCCCCGTATTTACGGGCTCTGCGTTTTCGCGGATGAGATAGGCGTTTAGGCCGTTGTTGCCGATAGGGGAGTATTTTAGATAAATTTCGCCCACGATGCCCACGCGGATCTTTTGCTCGCCGCTGCGCTGCAAGGCGGCAAAGTTTTCCAAAATATAGCGAAAATTCTTTTTTAAGCGGAAAAACGCCCACTCGTTTGTCATCGAAGCGATGTGCGCGGCGACCCGCTCGTAAATTTCATTCGTAGCGCCGGGGGTCATCTCATAGGGCTTGCATTGATTATAAAGGCTCATCATCAAATCGCCGTAAAAGATCGCAGCCATAAGCTTTATGAGCGATTTTTTACCGAGCGCGAACTCGTTTTCGTCAAGCGAGCCGAAATTTAAAGAGATCACCGGAATATAAGAAAAGCCGCTATCTTCAAGCGCCTTGCGGAGTAAATTTATATAGTTGCTCGCCCTGCAGCCGCCGCCCGTTTGACTGATGAGAAGCGCTACTTTGTGCGTATCGTACTCGCCGCTTTTTAGCGCGTCGATAAACTGCCCGATGACGAGCAGCGCTGGGTAGCACATATCGTTATGAACGCTGCGAAGCCCCTCTTCGACGATATTTGCACGATCCTCTTTAAGCAGCACGCTTTTATATCCCTCATCGCGTAGCACCCCCTGCATAAAGCGAAAGTGCGGATCGATCATCGTAGGGATCAGGATTGTGTGGGTTTGTTTCATATCTTTTGTAAATTTAGCAAACATTATTGGCCTTTTTTTGATTGCGCTTGCTTCTCGCGCTCTAGCATGGTAGCTTTTAGACTGCGAAGGCGGATCTTGACCGCACCTAGGTTGGTGACTTCGTCGATCTTAAGCTGGGTGTAAATTTTACCGTTTTGGCGCAATATATCGCGCACTTCATCGCCCGTGATCGCGTCGATCCCGCAGCCGAAGCTGACTAACTGCACCAGCTGCATGCGCGGGTATTTGCAAACTAGCTGCGCCGCGCTATAAAGCCTGGCGTGGTAGGTCCATTGATTTAGCGATTTCGTGCGCACCTGCGTCAAAGGTAGCGAATCCTCGCTAAGAACTACGAAGCCTAAGGAATTTAGATAGCGATCGATGCCGTGGTTGATCGTCTTATCGATGTGATACGGACGACCCGCGAGTACGACGGCGCTAGCGCCGCTGCTTTGTATCTCTTTTAGAGTTTCCTCGCCCTTGATTAGGACGGTGTTTTTATAGTTTTGTAACTCCTTTAGCCCCTGAAATACGGCGTTTTTTATCGCATCGACATTAAATTTATACCCGGCGTCCGTAAGCTCGCTTTGCATCGTCTTTGCAAACGAATCCTGCATATTCAGATCCACATGCGGATAGAGGAATTTTTTCTCCTCCAGTGCCCCTACGTTTGAGCGGATCAGCTCCGGGTAATATGCGACTACGGGGCAGTTGTAGCAGTTCTCGCTGATATTTTCATCCAGGCTGTAGCTCATGCATGGATAAAAGATAAAATCCACATCCTTGTTTAAAAGATCGTAGATGTGTCCGTGCACGCTTTTGGCCGGGTAACAGACGGTATCGCTCGGGATGCTCTGACTTGCCAAAAACAGCGTCTCTTTTCGTGGCTTTTGCGACAGCACGAGGCTCATGCCTAAATTTTCAAAAAATGCGCTCCAAAACGGGATCATCTCGAACATATTCAAAACAAACGGAATTCCGACCCGCGGTGCGCCCTGCTTCGGCGGCTTGCGATATTTTCGCAAAAGCTCGTTTTTAAACTCAAATAAATTCGTAATGTCGTGGCGGATCTCCTTGCCCGCACCGCGCTCACATTTATTGCCTGTGACAAATTTAGTATCGCCGAAGTGGCTGATCGTAAGCGGGCATTTATTGGTACAGAGCCTGCAGACGCTAAACTCGCTACTGTGAGTAAAGCTATCAAGCTCGGCGCGACTTATCATATCGGTGCGCTCATTTGCGTTATTTTTGGCAAAAAGCGCCGCGCCGTATGCGCCCATAAGCTCGCTGATATCGAGGCGGATAACGTTTTTCTTAAGCTCAAGCTCAAACGCGCGCAGCACGGCATTATTTAAAAATGTCCCGCCCTGCACTACGATATTTTGCCCAAGATCGTCGGCATTTCGCACGCGAATAACCTTGTAAATAGCGTTTTTAATAACGCTGATGGCAAGACCCGCGCTGATGTCCTCGATCGTAGCGCCGTCCTTTTGAGCCTGCTTGACCGAGGAGTTCATAAAGACCGTGCAGCGGCTACCGAGCTTGGCGGGATGGGTCGCAAAAAGAGCTAAGTTTGCAAAATCTTTAATGTCATAGCCCAAAGAATTTGAAAAGGTCTGCAAAAATGAGCCGCAGCCCGAGCTACACGCCTCGTTTAGCACGATAGAATCGATATTTTCATCCTTTATCGAAAAGCACTTGATGTCCTGTCCGCCGATATCGATGATGAAATCTACCTTCGGATTGAAGTGGCGCGCGGCGCTATAATGTGCGATCGTCTCGACAATGCCGTAATCGAAGCGAAAGGCGGTTTTTATAAGATCCTCGCCGTAGCCGGTAACGCCGCTGCCTTTGATTTTAATGCGACCTTCGCAAAGATCGTATAGCTCCTTAAGACGTGGCAGCAGGATATCGACGGGATCGCCTTTATTGGAGGAGTAAAATTTATACAATAGCTCATAGTTTGCGCCTATCAGTACGACTTTGATCGTGGTGCTGCCGCAATCCACGCCCAAATACGCATCTCCGCTGTAGGTGTGGATACCTACCTTAGGCACGCTCGCGCGGGCATGGCGAGCGGTGAACTCGTCAAATTCCGCTCTGTCTTTGAAAAGCGGCGGCTCGGCTTCCAGCGCGGTTCTGTCGGGCTCCTTTTTCAAAAGCGCGATCGTCTCCTCTAAATTTAACGTCTCACCCGTATCTTTTGCGTACAGCGCGCTGCCGTAAGCCACGAAATAAGGCGCGATGTCGGGGAAGGTCGCGGTTTCATCGGTGAGCTTTAGCGCCTCTTTAAAGCGAGCCTGAAGGCCTTTTAGGAAAAACAGCGGGCCGCCCAAAAACAGGATATTGCCCTTGACCTCGCGACCTTGCGCAAGCCCCGAGATCGTCTGCTCAACGACCGCGGCGTAGATACTGGCGCTAATG
This sequence comes from uncultured Campylobacter sp., assembly GCA_938036585.1. GTDB lineage: Bacteria > Campylobacterota > Campylobacteria > Campylobacterales > Campylobacteraceae > Campylobacter_B. The sequence goes on along the minus strand of CALHQN010000193.1, from coordinate 4,658 downwards.
TCTTCCTTGCGTACGCCCTGATTTAGTAGCGGCTGAATATCGCTTTTGGCGAACACACCGCAGCGTGAGGCAATTGGGTAAATTTTATTAGCTGCAAAGCTTAAACGATCAAGCTCCGTGATATCTAGATGCAAAAGATTGGTCATCTGATCGATAAATGCGCCGGTACCGCCCGCGCACGAGCCGTTCATACGCTCTTCAAGTCCGCCCGTGAGAAATAAAATTTTAGCGTCCTCGCCGCCGAGCTCGATGACGACGTCGGTCTTCGGAAACATCCGTTTGACGCCGAGCGAAGTAGCGAAAACCTCTTGGACGAACGGAATTTTGCAATTTTTGGCGATACCCATGCCCGCCGAACCCGCTATGGCGACGCTGAATTGCTCGCCTGCATAGGTTTTTTGGATTTGCAAAATTTTATCCAGCACCAGCTCCTTGGGCTTTGCCAAATGCCTCTCGTAGCTTTTGCTTAAAATTCCATATTTTTCATTTAAAACTACCGTTTTAACAGTGGTTGATCCTACGTCAATGCCTAAAAAAATCACATCTCGCTCTTTACTGAATAAATTTTACTCGGCCGAATTCTCAAATTTAGCGCGAGCTTTCTAAATTAAAATTTGCATTTTATAGTAATATTTTTAAACGCAAATAAAATCAGGATATATTTTGTCTTTTTCTATTGAAAAAGACGATTTTTAGGCAGTTTAGAATTAAAAATTTTAATGGAAAAGTTGTAAAACTTTAGATTTAATGCGAGTAGATTTTGCGCGAAATTTTTTAAAATCTCGCGCATTATAAAAGAAGCTGCTTTTTGAATCAGAAAGTGTAAATTTAAAGAATTATTTTCGAAGCTCTTTGATTTTAGCCGCTTTACCGCGTCTGTCGCGTAGGTAAAATAGCTTCGCGCGGCGAACGCGTCCTTTTCTTAGAACCTCGATACTTTCAATGCTTTCGCTGTAGATCGGGAAAATTCTCTCTACGCCGACGCTATTTGCGCCGATCTTGCGAATGATAAAAGTCTCGCTGACGCCATTTCCGCGGCGTGCAATGCAAGTGCCCTCGAAATTTTGAATTCTGCTCTTATCGCCCTCTTTGATCCTGATGGCTACCTTTAAGGTGTCGCCGGCACGGAAATCAGGCACACTTTTGCTTGTGATCTGAGCGTCCTCAAACGCTTGGATATACTTGTTTTTCATAAATTTCCTTTATTTCTGGCGATTTTTCGGTACATATCCGGGCGGAAGAACCTCGTTTTGCATAGCGCCATTTGATTTTTTAAGCTGCGCATTTTAGCGTGATTACCCTTTAAAAACTCTGAAACTATAGGTAAATTTTCAAAAACATCAGGCTTTGTAAATGCGGGCGCCTCTAAAATTCCGCCCTCGAAACTTTCTTCGACGAGCGAGCTTTCGTTGCCTAAAACGCCCTTTATATTGCGACTTATCGCATCGCACATGCAAAGCGCACCGAGCTCGCCGCCGGTAAGGACAAAATCGCCGATACAAAAAATTTCATCTACATATCTTTCGACTATGCGCTCATCGATCCCCTCGTAGCGCCCGCAGATAAAGCATAGGCCCTCTTCGCCGCTTAGGCGCTTGGCGTCGTTTTGGTTAAATTTTTTACCGGCGGGCGAAAGATAGATAAACTTCGTGTTTTTAAATTTAGCTTTTACGTGCTCGATCGTCCCCGCAAGCGGCTCCGTGCCGATCAAAAGCCCCGCGCCGCCGCCGATCATATAATCATCTACTTTTTTGTACCGATTTGTCGTGAAATTTCGTGGGTTAAAAAAATACGTCGAGATTATTTTCTTATCGACCGCGCGCTTTAAAATCGAATCCTCAAAATACGGCGCGATGAGATTTTCAAACAGCGAAACGAAGATAAAATTCATGAGTTTTCCAAAATCGCGCGCGCATTTTGCGTAAAAATTTTACGCTCGCTAAGCGAAATTTCTTTCACATAGGCGTCCACGTATGGGATAAAAAATTCTTTCGGCAAAGCCTGCGAGATTAAGCTTCCATCCGTTTCTATCTCAAAAAGATAACCGCTTCCGATCTGCGATATGTCCCTTACGCGCCCCAAAATCGCGCCGTCTTCGTAAATTTCAAGCCCGATAATATCGAAATAGAAAAACTCGCCCTTTTGCAATTTGCAAAATTTCCGCGTGTCCTCTTTGCTTCGGTAAATGATTTGGTTGGTTAAATTTGCCGCCGCTTCTACGCTTTCGTAATTTTTAAAAACAGCGCTAGAGTTCGCGCCGTTGAAGGATAGAATTTCTAAAATTTCGCCGTTTCGCAGATAAAATTTGGCTCCTTTTTTAAACTGAGAGGGGAAGTCGCTGCGATCGAAAATTTTAACCGCGCCCTTTAGACCGATAGTCCGACCGAGCTTCGCGACCTCTAAAAGATCATCAGGCATCTTTGGCTTTGACGGTAATTTTATAATTGATCGGATCTTTTGCTTTATAGCCGATGATGACGGTCTTTATGGCGTTTATCATTTTGCCATCCTTGCCGATGAGTTTGCCGGTGTCGGCCTTGTCGGCATAGACGATGATCTCGGTAAAGTTTTCACCGACTCGCTTTTGCGTAGAAACGGACTGCGGGTAATCGGCGATTAACTTTGCGTATTCTTTTATAAAATTTTCTACCATTTTATTTGCTTGTGATTTGAGCGACCCTATCGCTTAACTTCGCGCCTACGCTCTTCCAGTATGCCAAACGCTCCGCGTCGAATTTGATATTATCGCTATCTTTTAGCGGATTGTAAAAGCCGATCGTCTCGATAAAGCCGCCGTCGCGTCTTTTCCTGCTATCCGTTACCACGATGCGGTAAAAAGGCTGCTTCTTTCTTCCGATTCTTGTAAGCCTAACAACTGTTGCCATTTTTTTCATGATTTTTTCTCCTTAAATTTTTGTAAGTTTTAGAACTTGCAGATGGCTAAAACTTAAACATCTGCAAACTCTACCGAGAGGCTATCTCGGTAAATTTTGCCTTTGAGCGATTGAGGCAAGCCCCTGCATGCCGCCCTTGCCCGAAAATTTCTTCGCAAGCTTCGAAGCGCCCGCGAACTGCTTTAAGAAGCGGTTTACTTCCACCTGCGAAAGCCCTGCGCCGGCAGCAAGTCTGCGCTTACGCGAATTATTTAGCAGATCGGGGTTTTCGCGCTCTTTCGGCGTCATAGAGCTGATCATCGCTTTGATATGTAATATCTCTTTTGAGTTTTCCAAATCGATATCTTTTATCTTATTCGCCATTCCGGAAAGCCCCGGAATCATGCCGATTAAATTTTTCATATTGCCGAGCTTTTTCACGCTTTCGAGCTGATTTACGAAATCGTTGAAATTAAACTCGCCCTTTTTGATCTTTTTGTTCAGGGCTTTAGCTTCTCTTTCGTCGAAAACGGCGCTTGTTTTCTCGGCTAGCGTCGCTAAATCGCCCTCGCCCATAATGCGGCCGGTGATTCTATCGGGTATAAAGCCCTCCAGATCGGCCACCTTCTCGCCTGTTCCGATAAAACGAAGCGGGATGCCCAGCTGCTGCGCGATACCAAGAGCCACGCCGCCTTTGGTATCGGCGTCAAATTTACTTAAGATCACGCCAGTAAGGCCTAAAATTTCATCAAATTTAGCGGCAGTTTTAATGCCGTCTTGACCGCTCATAGCGTCCGCTACGTAAAAAATTTCATGCGGATTTAGAGTTTTTTTCATCTCCGCAAGCTGTGCCATTAGCGCCTCATCGATCGCAAGACGTCCCGCCGTATCTACGAGCAGTACGTCATAAAGCCCGCTCTTAGCCTTGCTTAGCGCTTTTCCCGCAACCTTTAGCGGATCGCTCTCGCCCTCGATAGAAAACAGCTCGATCTCATTCGCCTCGCACAGCTGGCGGAGCTGCTCGACCGCGGCTAGGCGCTGCAAGTCGCACGCTGCGACCAAGACTTTTTTTTTACGAAGTTTCAGATAGTTTGCGAGTTTTATCGTGCTTGTGGATTTTCCGCTTCCTTGAAGTCCCGTCATCAAAGCTACCGTAGGAGGCGTGCCGGCAAATACAAATCCCTGGCTTCTGCCTCTAGGCGCCGTTAAAATTTTAGTCAAATTTGTCTTGATGGACTGCAAAAACGGCTTCTGCCCTATCGTGCCGATACGAAGATCGGCTTCGACAAGCGCCAAAAAATCCTTTACGACTTTGTGATGCACGTCGGCCTTTAAAAGCGCTTTTTTTAGCGTCTCCAAGGCGTTTTTTAAAGCTTTTTCGTCATCGATTGTTTTTAATTTATTGACCGCGTTTTTAAACGACTCGCTTATGATCTCAAACACTTTGATCCCTTATAAAATTTTTAAACTTGCGATGTTACCTAAAATTAACTTAAAAGCCATTGAATATCAGAGATCCTTAGGAATTTCAAAGCCGAATTCGTTGAAGCTTTTACCTAGCGGAGCTTTAAATTTAAGCCCTAAAATTTCGGTCTCGTATGAGTGCAGAAACATCCGCTTCGCGCGGCTTTTAGCGTATTTTTCATCGCCTATTACGCCGAATCCCGCATTTGCTAGATGCACGCGGATCTGATGCGTCCTGCCCGTCTCGATCCGCACCTTTACGAGCGATTTTTTGCCGCTTATCATCAGCGGATAAACCTCGCTAAATGCGCTCTTGCCGTT
>CALHQN010000192.1 GCA_938036585.1 uncultured Campylobacter sp. | reverse complement strand
TTGCACATGCAGACTAAATTTTATCTCGCGGCGCTTTAGACTAAATTTTCATTCGCCGAGGCTACGTAAATTTACGGCGCGCTCTTTTATAAAATTTTATCTGCAAGCGGGCAAAGAGCGTCTATTCAGTGCTTTCAGCTCTTTGGCTCCCGCTTGATTAGCTTTTCTTGCTCGCCGCCAAAACTTGCGCTAAGGTCGCCGCTAGCGCGATATTTAGGCTGACGCAGAGCCCAAACAGCGCCACGGCTTTAGTGGAGCTGAAAGCGAGCGTAAAAAAAGAGATTATGCTGGTTAAAGACGCGAGCGTGATGCCGAAAATTTTATCGCTAAGCGCCATCTTATCGTTGTTTGCAAAGATCATATAGTCTATCCCCACGGCGCCTGAGAGGATCAGCGCAAAGATCGCAAATATATTCACGCTCACGCCGAATGCGCTAAGCAGGGCAAGCACGGCCAAATTTGTCGCAAAAACGCAGATAACGATCAGCCACGCCGTCCGCGCGCCGAAAAACGCCCACAGCAGTGCGAGCGCGAGGGCGTATGCGGCGCATTTTAGATACAGAGCGTTGATTTTGATCTGCGAAAACGCCTCGCTTATGGCGCTTCGCATGTTTAGATGCAGTGCACCCATCTGCGCGGCAAGCTCGCTAACGGCTGCTTTATCGCGCACGCCGCGCAAAAAAGCGATATGCGGATCGATGCTCGGCATTGCGGCAAAAAGGACGGAGCTTCTAGCCTGCTCGTAGCTTAAAATGGGTGCATCCGCGATCTTGGCAAAGTTTGTGTCCACGAGCTCGCGACTAAGCCCGAGATTTAAAAATGCGCTTCTATCGTAGTTTGCAAAGGACTGCTTGATAAAGCTCTGCGTGGCAGGATCCAAAATCGGCGCACCGGTGTAGGAGTCCGCAAAACCGCGCGCTACGGCCTCTTTGGCTACCGCGCCTGCATCATTACCCACGATCAGATCGAAGCTAGAGCCTCCGATGCTTGCGAGCTTGGCGCTCATCGCGATCAGGTTTTTATCCAAGCTCGCGTATTCGCTGACGTCGTCCTTAAGCTCCATTTTAAAATACAAAAACGCAAGCAGCGCCGCGCAAACGAGAATGAGCGCTTTGAGGCTTAGGTTTATCTTGCAAAGCGCCTTTGCGTAGAGTTCAAGAGCTTTTGCAAAGAGCGGGGTGGGGCGAAATTTCGCTCCTTCAAGAAGCAGCGGCAGGGCGAAGTAGCTAAAGCAAAATGCCCCCGCAAGCGCGGCTATGGCAAAGATCGCGATCTCTTTGAGCAGAAAAAACGGGCTGAATAAAAATACGAAGTAGCCTCCCGCGGTGATGAAAAAGCCTAGAAGCAGGATATTTCGCATGCTTTTTATCGAGCGAGCTTCGATGCGGCGCGAGATGTTTGCGCCCAGCCAGTGCACCGCGTAATCAAGCATCAGCCCGATTAGGCTCGTCGAAACTACGGCGCTTAGGATGTGGATCGAGCCGCGGATCGCCATCGTAGCCGCTACGCCGCAGGCAAGCCCGAAAAGCGCGGGCAGTAGCAGACAGAAGATCCGTGCGCGCGAAAATGCCGCCAGCAGCAACGCCGCGCACAGGCTAAGCGAAACGGCGCCCGCGATGGAGCTTTCGCGTACGCCCGCGCTTTTGCCCAATGCGCTAAATAGGGCGGTACCCGAGATTAAAATTTTGCTCTTTTGCGCCTCGCGTACCAGCGCGCTAAGCGCGTCGTCGTTTGCTTTCGGAGCGAGCTTAGCCGTAGCGAGGTAGTGCGGCGCGCCGTCAATGGTCGCGATGAAGCGGTTTTGCGCAGGATCAAGCTTGATCGCGCCGCGAGAGCCGAGGCGCGAGTGAAGGCTAAGCGAGAAAAAATCCTGCGAGAGGCTAAGCGGGCGAAATTTTGAGTAAAGCTCACGCGCGCTGCGCTCAAAAAAGGCCTGCGGATCGCTTTTTAAAAGCTCCACGCTCGCATCATCGAGCATCGCGGGCGCAAAGCGCGCAAGCTCGCTCTGATACACGCTTGCATCCTTGACCTCGTAGATTATGCTCTCAAAAAGCCCGCTTTTTTGCATATCTGCAATGAACGCGTCAAAGCTCGCCCTCTCCGTGCTTGCGACGATGATTTGCCTCGCGATCTCGCGGTTGAAATCCTCGACGCTCTGTTTCTGCTCGCCCGAAATTTCGATGCCGCTTAGCTCGTAAAAATCGGAATTTACGCGGTTTAAATTTAACGCTATAAAGGCGCAAAGCGCGATGAATGCCGCGCCGAATGCCGCTAGAATCGCGCTCTTACTCATCTAAGCTCACGACGCCCGAAAATACGTTTTCGCTCACGTCGCCGTTAGCGCTGCTAATCCGCAGCACCCTGACGTAGGCACCGCCCTCGATCACGATATTTTTAAAGATATTTTGCAGCATCCCTTTGGGGCTTAGTTCGGCGCGCCACGCATCTTTGCTGCCGCTTAGCGCGATCGAGAAATTTTTGCTAAGCCGCGCTACGTCCAGGCGCGAGATCGCCAAAAAGGTGTCCTTATCAAAAAGCGAATCGGTGCTTTTGACCCATGCCGCGCCGCTGCGCTCAAAAACGCCGTCCGCGCCGATTTTTAGCTCGCTTCGCACCGGCTTTAGCGTCGTCCAAAACAGCTCGCCGCCCTTGATCCTAAACTCGCCGCTACTTCGCACGGGCTCGGCAAAGCCCTCAATGCTGAGCGTTTCGCTAAATTTGCCGCCGATATTGTCGGTCTTAAGCGCCAGATCGCTTACTTCAAGCGCGCCCGCAAGCCCCAAAATCGCTAAAAATAAAGCTAAAATTTTCATCGTAGTCCTTTAAATTTTATGCTCGCTAAAATTTCATTGCCCGTTATCGCTAGGCAAAATTTCATTTGTCGCGGCGTTTTTAGGGCAATCTCGCTCGGACGCGGCTTTGCTTGCCGGTGAAATTTCATTCACTGTCGAAATTTTATCTGCCGCTAAAATTTTACTCGCGGGATTTTTCTTTGCTAAAATTTTATCTGCGCACGCCCTTAGCTGCGGCGGTATCTCATACAGCGTCCTTTTGGAATCAAGCTCCACCGCGGCTTGCGACGTGGTAGCTTTGGCCAATAGCGCGCCCGATAGGCTTTTGATGCAGTAAGAGAATTTTATGATCGTATCGCACTCAAGCAGCTCGATGCTTACCGCAACCTCGTCGTCAAAAAGTATCGGCGCGATAAATTTAAACTCCATTTTGATAATGGGATATATAAATCCATCATCTCTCATCTGCATATATGTGTAGCCCGCGTCGCGCCAAAACTCGCATCTAGCGTCCTCGCAGAGCTTTACGTAGTTGCCGTGCCACATCACGCCCATCGGATCGGCGTCGTAAAATCTGGCGCGAAATTTATACTCTTTCATTCCTCTCTCCGCTATGAAATTTTTCGTCCTGCGCGGCGGATTTTGCGGCGGTTAAATTTGAATTATCTAAATTTAGCGCAGTATCCGAGTCTGCCGTACTTTTCAAATTTGACGCGGCATTCGAACTTGCCGTGTCGTTTAAATCCGCTGCGCCATCTAAATTTGACGTAGCGTTTGAACCCATCTCGCCGAAATTTTGCGCGTCGTCGCGCTCCACATCGCTCGCGTTTTTCCCTTGTGCCCAAAAATCAAAGAAATTATACCATTGAGAAGGAAATTCTTTGGCATAAAGCTCCAGCTGCCGCACGTAGCTTTTAAGCGGCGGTGCGACCGATCGCGCCTTATCGCGGCTCTTTAGCGGCGCGGGTAGCGGCTGCAGCCGCAGCTCACGCCCTTTGCGCCCCTCGTAGCACCATAGGCTAAATAGCGGTGCGTCCAAAATTTTAGCGAGCAGATAGCCGCCGATCGGGAAGTTCGCGCTGCGTCCTAAAAAATCCTCGCTTTGAAATTTATCCGAGCCCACCGGCATGCGATCGCCCATTATCGCTATATGTTCGCCGTTTTGCAGTAGCTCTTTGATTTGCAGCATCTCGCCGATGCCGAGCTCGCCGACGTAGAGAATTTTAACGCCGCCGCCCATTTTTTCGATAAATTTCATAAAATTTTCGCTGTGTTTGCGAAAGATCAGCACGTTGATTTTTATCCCCGCCGTGCTTGCCGAAAGGGCGCGCGCGATCTCGGTGTTGCCGAAGTGCGAAGTGATTAAAATTTTGCCTATTCCGTCGCTTAGAAGTTCTTTCATACCGCTTTGCACGCGTATTTGGTCCAGCGCGATTTTGCCGTTCCAAACTGCGATTTTTTCGCACAAGCTGAGGGAAAATTTATAAAAATTCGCGTAAATTTCGCGGATCTTGGGCTCGCGATCAAGCGCGCGCCGCAAAAATTCCCTGATTGCGCGCCGTTCGTTTTTAAGCAGCACAAAATAGATCGCCGAGATACAAAGCGCGGTGCCTCGCATGCAAAAATCAGGCGTGTGAAGCGTGACGAAGCGGGCTAAATTTAAAAGCGCCGCGCCCGCCTTTTCGTTGTTTTCGCTCCAGTGTTTAGCCATCGCGCCCGTCCTTTGCGGCGGCGTTCTGCTGCGATGCTTTTACTAGCGAGCTTTGCGCTGAATTTTCCGCCTGTGAGCTTTGCGCTGCGGCGTTGTCGCCGCATTTTTCGGTACCAGCTTTTTCGTCTGCGCCGCCGTCCATCTTCTCTTTTGTATCTTTGTAACTATCGCGCCGTGCGCCGCTGCAAAAGTTTTGTCCCGCTAGCCCTTGCAAAATTTCATTCGCGCTCTGCTGCGAAACATCCTGCAAGCCGCGCTTTTTAAATTTATCGCAGGCGCGCTCTAGCGCTCTTTTTGCAAGCCAAAGCGGAAGCCCACAAAATAGCCTCGCGTGCATCAGCGAAATTCCGAAATTATCCCGAAACGGCGCGAAATGGCTCACTCCGCCCGTTTCGTAGCGCACCGCCAGATCAAGCCATTTTATCTCTAGCCCCGCGCGCACGGCCAGGATTAAAATTTCGGCATCAAAGCCCATTCTGCGGCTTTTGGTGCGGGGCAGAAGTGGCACGATCCCCTCTAGCGGGTAAATTCTAAAGCCGCACATCGCGTCTTTTATGCGGTGCGAGAGGGTATTTATCACGCACCAAAAATTCATTATCTTGCGTCCATGCAGGCGGGATTTGGGCGCACTTTCGTCATACGCGGGAGCGGCGCAGATCAGCGCGGCGGGCTGCTGCGCCGCAAGCGCCAAAAACTCCTCGCACCTGCTTACGTCGTGCTGAAAGTCTGCGTCGATTTGAAAGGCGTGCGTAAATCCAAGCTCCTTCGCCCACGCCAGCCCGTCGCACACGGCAGCGCCTTTGCCGCCGTTTTGCGCGCGGGTGTAAATTTGAGCCGCAAGCCCCTTTAGCGCGCTTTTGCTCGCTTCGTCGCTGCCGTCGTCCACGATCAGCACGGGCGCTATGGGCGCCAGGGCGCTTACGAGCTCGGCGATGCG
>CALHQN010000191.1 GCA_938036585.1 uncultured Campylobacter sp. | reverse complement strand
GAAACGCTACGAGCGCAGATTGCTGCGCGGGTCGCGACATATGCTTCGGCGCGGATCGAGACATAAATTTCAACGCATACCACGATATAAATTCTAGCGCAGATCGCGTCATGTGTCACGGCGTAAATTCTAATGCGGGTCACGATATAAATTTCCGCCCAGATCGCGCCGTAAATTTTAAAATTTCAAACGCAAATTTAAAAGCGGGTTTAGCGCGCCCGAAGGCGGATTTTAGATGATAAAATTTTTAAATTTAAAAGTTGCCGCCGCCATACTTGCGCTGCTACTCGCAGGCTGCGACGGGCAGAAACACCATCTAAGCAGTGACGGTACCTCGCTCGCCTCCAAGTTCGACCCCTCCGAGCGCACGCTAAAGATCGAGGGCAACGACAAGCCGTTCGTGCTGTTTTTCTACACTAGCAGCTGCGGCGCGTGCAAAGCCCAAGTACCCGTGCTAAACGAGCTGCAAGCTAGCGGCGACGCGCTAGTTATCGGCGTTTTGGGCGACGGCAAAAGCCTGGAAGCCGACGCCGCAGTCGCGCGCGAAAAGGGGATAAAATTCCCAAGCGTCAGCGGCGCGAGCTCGGTGAAATACTTTGAAACCATCGTAGGCGGCATTTTCGGCACTCCCACGTCGGTGATCTACGATAAAAACGGCAAAGCGGTCAAAAAGTTCATCGGCCTCTATCCCAAATCCGCCTTCGAAACCCAACTCAAACTCGTAAATTAGCCTGCCCAAAGGGGCCTAACGTTTGGTAAATTTCGCTACAATCGGCTTAAAATTTCATCTTAAGGAAACGATATGTTTGCAAAAACCGCATTAGCAGCCGCCCTAGCCCTTAGTTGTGCACTCGCAGCGCCTTATGAGCCCTACGATCACGACGCGATGATAAAGACGGCGCCGGATGGCTCGCGCGCCCTGGATATCGGCGGCATCTACCGCTCCGTGGATAATCTCTGTGCCCATGCATGCGAATATCCGCTAAGCTTCGACAGCGAGAAAGACGCTGAGGCTGCCTATCAGGATGCGCGAGCGCTTGAAGAAATTTTTAAATTTCTAAGTCAAGAGCTGTTTAAAAAGGACATCGACGCCAAAGACCGCTACGAGTTTGAGCATAAATTTGCCCGAATTTACGTCATTCAGCACAATTTCGACATTAAAGGCGCCGTAGAAAAGGCGGACGCTCTCTACGATAAGCTCGTGCAAGAAGCACCCAAAGACGGCGAGATCCGCACGGAATACGGCGAGTTTTTGCTAAACTCCTCCCGCGACCAAAAGGCGCAGCAGATGCTTTCTAGCGCACTTGAGCTCGGTTCGATGCGCGCGCACCACGCTCTTGCGCTGTTTAGCTTGATGCATGACGACAAAGAGGGCGCGATTAAGCACCTACAGGCATACCTTGAGGCCTATCCGAAAAATAGCTCCGCCGTGCAGCTACTTGAGGGGCTAAAGAGCGGCAATATCAAGATCGAAAAGAAGCAGCAGTGAGTAAAAAATCCCTTGCTTTAGGCGCTGCCGCGATGCTTTGCGGCGCGCTAAGCCTAAACGCCGAGGCTGCGGCGCAGAGCGCGCAAATAGATCTGAAATTTAACGCCGCAAATTTCACGCAAGAAAGCGTGATCGTAGGCGGCAAAAAGATAAAATTTCGCGCCTACAAAAACATAATCTACGTTGCAAAACCCGTAAGCACGCACTATCAGAGCATGAATATCTTCATCCCGCAGCAATATTTTGAGGGGAGTAAGAGCGGTAAATTTGACGCCGCGAGCGCGCCGATATTTTTGCCAAACGGCGTGGGCGGCTACATGCCGGGCGAAGCGGGCGAGGTCAAAATAGACGCAAGCGGCAAACCAAACGCGATCGCTACGGCGCTTTCGCGCGGTTACGTCGTAGCCGCTCCCGCAGCGCGCGGACGCACGCTAAAGGACGCAACCGGCGATTATATCGGCAAGGCGCCCGCAGCGATCGTAGATCTAAAAGCCGCCGTGCGGTATCTGAAATTTAACGACGCGGCGATGCCGGGGGACGCAAACAGGATCGTCTCAAATGGCACGAGCGCGGGCGGAGCACTCTCGGCGCTTTTAGGCACGAGCGGGGACGAGGCCGCGTACGAGCCGTATCTGCAGGAGCTGAGCGCTGCGAAGGCGAGCGATAAAATTTACGCGGCGTCCGCATACTGCCCGATCACAAATCTAAAGCACGCGGACGCGGCGTATGAGTGGATGTTCGGCGCGCAGAGCGAATATGAAAAGATGGATTTTAGCGGCTTTGATGCAGCGGGATTTAACGAGCGCGGCGAAAATTCTAGCGGCGCCGAAAAAAATTCCAAAAAAGGCGCGGATCAAAGCGCCGCAAAGCCCGCGCGCAAAATGATTAGCGGCAAACTAAGCGCAGCGCAGATTAAAATTTCAGACGAGCTAAAGGCGCAATTCCCCGCCTATCTGAACTCGCTAAGCTTAAAGGACGGGGGCGGCCGCGTGCTAAGCCTAGATAAAAATGGCAACGGCAGCTTCAAAGATTACATAAACGCGCTCATATCGGCTTCGTTTGCTGATTTTGCGGCGAAAAATCCGCGCGCGAAGGCGCCCCTATACCTCACTGCAAAGATCAAGGACGACGCGTCGCAATCGCATATGCTCTTTTGGGGCTACGCGACCTCCGAGCCGCGCGCCAAGACCCCGCCCGCATTCGACGGCTTCGCGCTTGAAAATCCCGAAAACGAGCTGTTCGGCGGCGCCAAATTTAACGCGGCGCATTTTACGGATTTTAGCGCGATGAATGACCCCGCCAAAGGGGTGCTAATCGCAGATGTGCGGATCGTAGAGATGATGGATGCGATGAGCTTCGTGCGCAACGAAAACGGCGCAAAGCATTACCGCATCCGACACGGCGCGAGCGATCGCGATACGGCGCTTGCGATCCCCGCGATTTTGGCGCTTAGCTTGCAAAATGCGGGCAAGAACGTCGATTTTGCGGTGCCTTGGGGGCAAGGACACGCCGGCGATTACGATCTTGAGGAGCTTTTTAACTGGATCGACAAAGTAGTTGCCCAGTAGGCTTAACGGGCGAAATTTTACTTTGGAATTTAGAATTTTGCCCGCAGCTCTGCCGTAAAATTTTATCGCCCAAACACTCTCTAGCGGATACGCCAAGCGGCGTAAAATTCTGCCGCGAAATTCTATCGCGTCAAAATTTTAGCGCCGCCGTAAGAAACACAGCGGCTTGAAATTTTGCGGCTAGCGTTCAAAAAAATTCATAGAATTTTATCGAGGCAAAACGGCGCGAATTAAAATTTTAGCGGCTGCGACGATTTATGGCGCGGAGCTTTTAGCGCGATCCGCGTCAAAACTCTAGCACAGATCAAATTCTGCAGGCTAAATTTTAAATTTAAAGACCGAAGTATGCGATAAAATTTCACGGCGTTTATACTATCCGATCGCAGCCCTTTAGGCACGCAAGTATTTCGTATGAGGCGCATCGGCGCGCGGACGATAAAATCCACAAAAATGAACAAAAAAACCCAAGCAAGCGCGGCAAGCAGGCTAAATTTAAGGCGCGCTTCGCGATCTCTCGCGGAGCCAAGCCCGCTTTGGCATCCTATTATTCGACCTACTTCAATAATCCGCTGACACACAAAAAGCGCCGTTTAGGGTCTGTATCTTTGCGCCGTGTGCATAAATTTCATAATTTAGCGCCACTTTTGAACGTAGCTTAGCCTATTTAAAGATCACCGCGCCGCGTCAGGATAGTTTCCCAAACCTGGTCGCCGTCATCTTTGCGGCGGCGCAACTCGGCGCTAAATTTAACGCTAGCTAGCATTGCGCTGCCTTTAGCTCGCGCGGTAGGCGCTCTATCTATGGCAACGCAACTTCGGCATTAAATTTAAACGCGCTGTCTTTGCGCCGCCTCTCTAGCTTGCGTACGGCGGGCACCGCCTGCGATGACGCCTTCATGCAAACCGCTTTTTGCTGCGCTGCGCCGCAAAAGAGCTTTTAAAATTTAACGCCCTATCCTTTTGCGATCTCGTAAAAACCGTCTTTAAAAATGACTTTACCCGCATCCGCCAGGCGCTTTAAAAGCTGCGCGCTGGGCTCGTCAAACATCGCCTCCACGTCGCTCGTGCGCTGCGGACGGCGCGAGAGAGTGCGCAGTATTTCATCCTCGCTAAAGCTCAGCCGCTCGCTTGCATATTTGGGCGCGGCGATGATATTTACGTTCTGATTTTCGATGAAAGTGGCCAGATAGCGCAGCTGCGCCTCGCTCACACCCTGCACGCGATATGCGGGCGGGCGATCGATCGTGCCGAGATCGACGCGATGCGGGTTGATGCGAGCTAAAGCCGCATTCAGCGCTGCGAAATCCTCCTGCGTGTCGTTTAGCCCGCGCACGACTAGGATTTCGATATCAAGCTCGCCGCGAAACTCGCGCGCAAAATCTGCGATCGCGCTTACGATATCCTCGGCGCCAATGCCTGCGTGCGGGCCGTCCACCTTGCGAAAGCTTTTCGCAAGCGCGCTATCTAGCGAAAATTTGCAGATATCAAGCTTCATTAGTGCCGCGCTGTTTTCGCGCACGAGCGAGCCGTTTGACAAAACGAGCAGCTTCTGCGGCAGGCGCAGCGCCTTTAGCGCGTCCACTAGCTCGGCGAAGCGCGGATGCAACGTAGGCTCGCCGTTTGCCGTGATCGTGATGACGTCAATGCCCGCGTGGCTTTGCAGCGCGGTTTTCAGCTCGGCGATGACCGGGCCGATCTCACAGGGCTCGCTCATCGCGCTTACCGGCTTGCCCGCGCCCAGCTCGCAATATACGCAGTTAAAGTTGCACTGCTTGCGCTGCGGGCTAAGATCGATGCCGAGGCTGCGCCCGAACCTGCGCGAGGTCACGGGCCCGAAAATATATCTCATTTTTACTCCGATGATTTGATTTGCGGGGTCTGTACTCGCGCGCAGAATTTCGCTTTAAATTTTGCTTCCGCGCGCCAAAATTCGGCGCCGCTTTTATGCGAATTTTCACTTCTGCGCGCCGCCCCGCTACGGCGAAATTTTAAGCTTAGAGTTTTGAATTTATCCTTAAATTTAACACGCGAGTTATAAATTTAATGTGCGGGCTAAATTTAGCTCGCAAGCTTGCGGTATTTTACGCCGCCGTGGACACAGCGCGTAGAATTTCAGATCCTCGCTCGGCATAAAATTTCAAACTGCGGCTAAATTTTAAAATTTCGTGGTATCGCCGCGCTAAAACGGCGCAGAATTTTAAAATTTAGAGTTTTGCGTTTCGTGAGCTGTTTTGACGGCGTGAAAACGGTGCAAAATTTAAAATTTATGGACAGCGAAAAGATCGCGCGGAAGCAAAGCAAGCGACCCGGGCGAGTGAAATTTTAAATTACGGCTCCATAAAATTTACAACGACGCGCTGCAAGCGAGCTCTCGCAAAATCTGGTTTCAGCGCGCGCTTAACTCGTGTACCAGGTCCACCAGATATTTGGCGTTTTGCACGCTTACGTCGGGCAAAATTCCATGGCCTAGATTAAAGATATGCGCAGCACCCTTCATCGCTGCTAAAATATCGCGCACGCCCGATTCTATCGCGCCGCGATCGTATAGCCGCATCGGCTCCAGGTTGCCCTGAAGCGTAAATTTGCCCCCGAGCTGCTCGCGCGCAAGCCCCATAGGAGTGCTCCAATCCACGCCCCATACGTCAAAGCTCGCCTCGCCTCGCTGCTCCGCGATACGGCTCAGTCGCGACATCTGCGCGCCCGTGCCCTTGGCAAAGACGATGAGCGGGATATGCGGGAATTTCGCCTTTAAAAATTCCGTGATTTCCAAGATGTATCGCCACCCGAACTCCTCATACGCGCTCGGCTCCAGCGCGCCCGCCCAGCTGTCGAAAATCTGCACCGCATCGACGCCAGAGTCGATCTGGCGCGCCAGATAAAGCTTCGTCGCCTCCGTAACGAGGCGCAAAATTTCATGCAGAAGCTGCAGATTTTCGTAGAGCATCCTTTTGCAAATGGCGTAATTTTTGCTGCTGCCGCCCTCGATCATATAGGTAGCGATCGTCCACGGCGCGCCGCAAAAGCCGATGAGCGCTTTATCCGCGGCAAGGCGAGAGCGAGTAAGCGAGATCGTATCATAAACATATCCGAGCTCTGCCGCGGCCTTTTGTGGATCTAGGCGCGCCAGATCGCCCTGAGAGCGGATCGGATCGCTAAATTTCGGCCCCTCGCCCGCTTCAAAGCGCAGATACATCCCCATCTGCATCGGCACGACCAAAATATCGCTAAAAAGTATCGCCGCATCGACGCCTAAAATCTCCACGGGTTGGATCGTTACCTCGCTAGCGGCGCGGTAGTCGCGGCACAGGCTCAAAAAATCGCCCGCCCTCTCGCGCACCGCCATATATTGCGGCAGGTAGCGCCCCGCCTGGCGCATCATCCAAATGGGCGTATATGGGGTCTCTTTGCCGAAGCATGCATCGATGAAAACCATTTTTATCCTTTAAATTTACTCAAAATATACAAAGCTAAACAAACCGCAAAAATAGCCCCTGCGAGCAAAAGCATATCCAAAGGGGTAGTAAAATCGGTGTGCAAGATTCGCTTGAAAAAATCTACTACAAGCACCATTATGATGACGCTACCGAGTTTGTGCTTCAGCTCATCCAGCGAGGCGATCTTTAAAACTTGTAAATTTAGATCCACAAACTCGTCGATAAACAGCTCATAAATTCCAAATACGAAGATTAGCAGCACTATAGCGACCAGATACAGATCGATCGCCGTTATTATCTCGCTTAAAATATCGACGTAAAGCGCTCCCTCTCGCTGCGGGGCTAGGAAAAATTCCACGATTTTATAGAGCGCCGAGCAGATTTCGTAGCTTGCCATCACAAATATCGCCGCGCCTGCCGCGATGCAAAAAAGCACTGGCAGGAGGGTTAAAAATTTGCTGCAAAGCAAAAATTTTTCAAATATAGCTTTCATTTCTTCCTTAAATTTTAATTCGAGATTAACCGCTCCGCAAACGAATGTATAAATTTAAAAGCCGCTCTATGCCGAAGTGTTCGTTTAAATTTACGCTCGTTCGCAATCGCGTAAATTTACCCCATTTAGTCGCGTCCGTTTGAGTCTTTAAAATTTTGCGCCAGGTTAAGGCGCAAAATTTCAGCTCGCGGTCTTAAATTTTAACTAGACCAATTTGCAAATTTATTCGCACGGTCTCGGCGCCGAAATCACGCGCGCAACCGTATCCGCGCACAAAGGCTCGGCAACTCTGCTAAATTTATCTTACTTGTCTTGTTGCATATCGATCCAGCGAAGCGCGATGCGCACGGCGTTCGTAGCCGCTCCGACGCGGATCTGATCGGCGCTGCACCAAAGATGCAGAATTTTATCGTCGAAATTGTCCCTGCGGAGCCTGCCGACATAGGTTTCGTTCGTGTCGCTCGAAAGCAGCGGCATCGGGTATTCGTTTTTGCTCGGATCGTCTGCGAGCACGATGCTAGGCGCGTTTCTTAAAATTTCGCGCACACGGCTAATCTCGAAATCTTTTTTAAATTTAATCGTGATCGCCTCGCTGTGGCTGCGCAGCACCGGCACGCGCACGCAGGTAGCCGAAACGGCGAAGTTTTTATGCAAAATTTTCTGCGTTTCGTTCACCATCTTCATCTCTTCTTTGGTGTAGTCGTTGTCCAAAAACACGTCGATGTGCGGGATGACGTTAAATGCTAGCTGGTGCGCGAAAACTTTAGGTTTGCACTCATCAAGCTTAAATTCAAAGAATTTCTGCAGCTGAAACACGAGCTCCTCCATGCCCTCTTTGCCCGCGCCGCTGGCGGCTTGGTAGGTGCTTACGTCCACGCGCTCTATTTCAAACGCATCATCAAGCGGCTTAAGAATTTGAACCATCTGGATGGTCGAGCAGTTCGGATTAGCGATGATGCCCGTCTCCTTCCACAGCTCGATATCCTGAGGGTTACACTCCGGCACGACGAGCGGGACGTCCTCTTGCATACGAAAGTGGCTAGTGTTGTCGATCACCACTGCGCCGCTTGCCGCAGCAAATGGCACGTAATGCGCCGAAATGGAGCCGCCCGCGCTAAAAAACGCGATGTCGATCTCGTTTTCGTCGAAGGTACTGTCCGTTAGCTCCCTCACGACGTATTCTTTGCCGCGGAATTCCACCTTCTCGCCCGCGCTCTTTGCGCTTGCAAGCGGCAGTATGTCCTTCACGGGGAAGTTCATCTCGTCTAAGACGCGCAAAATCTCCTCGCCTACGGCGCCGGTAGCGCCTACGATGGCGATATTGTAACTACTCATCCTCTCCTCCTTTTAAAATTTCATCGCTAGGGCCCTCGCTCTGCGAATCTTTGCTATCTAAATTTGAATTTAATAAATTTTCATCCTGCGCAAGCTCGTCCGCTTCGCCCTCGTCGCCCTCCTCGGCTTTCGGGCAGGTCGCAATGCTCACGACGTCGTCGCCCTCGACATTTACGACGATGACGCCGCTGGTGTTGCGGCCCGCTTTGCGGATGCTTTGCATATCGACGCGGATCATCTTGCCGCTGGTGGTTAGCGCCATGAGATCCATCTCCTCATCGACCATCACGACGCCGATGAGCTCGCCCGTGCGGTTGGTGAGCTTCATGCAGATGACGCCCTTGCCGCCGCGGTTTGTGAGGCGATACTCGCTCGCGGTGGTGCGCTTACCGATACCCTTTTGGCTCACGCTTAAAATTTCTTGCATGTCGCTTAAAATGAACGCGGCGCCGATGACTTCGTCGCCTTTTTCTTTAAATTTAATCCCCTTTACGCCGCGAGCGATGCGCCCCATCTGGCGAATTTTATTTAGATTAAATTTAAGGCACATTCCCTTTTTCGTAGCGATGAAGAGCATATTTTCGTTAGCGCTTTGCGGCTCGCCGTCTTGCGCGCCCTCACCTTGCGAAATTTCATCTGAAATTTCGTTCTCGCTTCCCTCTAAAATATCCTGCTCGGTCTGCTCTAAAACTTCCTCAGCCTCGACGCCGTCCAGATCGTCGCCGCTTAGAGCGCCTCCTTTGTAGTTTTGCATCTCCTCGGCGCTGTTTGGAGCGATGAGCGCAGTCACCAGCGTATCGTCCTCATCCAGGCTGATAGCGCGGATTCCGAGCGAGCGGATGTTTTTAAACTCGCTTAAATTCGTGCGTTTTACGATGCCGTTGCGAGTGAAAAATACGAGCGACTTGCTCGGATCAAAATCGGTCGTAGGGATGATCGCCATAATTTTTTCGTCCGCGCCGAGCTGGATTAAATTTACGACCGCCTTGCCCTTTGCGGTGCGCGAGCCCTCCGGAATTTTATAGACCTTAAGCCAGTAGAGCTGCCCGCGGTCGGTGATAAACATAAGCGTGTCGTGGGTGTTGGACGTAAAAAAGCTCTCGATGAAATCATCATCATACGTCGTGACCGCCACGCGCCCCTTGCCGCCACGCTTTTGCTTCTCGTAAGTCTTGCTAGGCACGCGCTTGATGTAGCCGCGGTGAGTGATCGTAACGACCATATTTTCATTCGCGATTAAATCTTCGATGTCGATATCCTCGTAGTCGTCAACGATTTCGGTGATGCGCGGGCATTTAAATTTATCCTTGATCTCCAAAAGCTCATCTTTGATGATCCCCTCAATCAGCTCCTCGCTCTTTAGGATCGCATCAAGCCGCTTTATCTCGGCTAAAATTTCTTTTAGCTCCTCCTCGATCTTTTCGCGCTCAAGCCCCGTTAAGCGACTTAGCCTCATATCCAAAATCGCGCCCGATTGCGCCTCGCTGAGGCCGAATCTGCTCATTAAATTTTCGCGCGCGACGTTGGTGTCGGCGGAGTTTCTAATCACGTCGATCACTTCGTCGATGTTATCTAGCGCGATCTTTAAGCCTTCCAAGATATGTGCTCTGGCGCGCGCTTTTTGAAGCTCAAAAATCGTGCGGCGGATGATGACGGTTTTTCTGTGGTTCAAAAACAGCTTCAAAAGCTCTATCAGCGTGAAAATCTTCGGCTCTTTGCCGTCGATTGCGAGCATTATCACGCCGAAGGTCGCTTCCATAGTAGTTTGCTTAAATAGATTATTCAGCACGATCTCGCTCATCGCGTCGCGCTTAAGCTCGATTACTACGCGAATTCCGTCGCGATCGCTCTCGTCGCGCACCTCGGAGATGCCTTCGATTTGCTTTTCCTTTACAAGATCTGCGATCTGTTCGATCAAGCGCGCTTTATTGGTCTGATACGGCAACTCGTCGATTACGATGACGTCTTTACTAGCTTTTTTTTCAATATGGGTTTTAGCGCGAATTTTAACCCGCCCTCTGCCCGTTTTATACGCCTCGATGATCCCCTTTTTGCCGTAGATGATGCCGCCGGTCGGAAAATCGGGACCCTTGATCTCGCCCATTATCTCCTCTAGGCTTGCGTTTTTATTCTCAAGTAGTATCAAAAGACCGCCCACGAGCTCATCTAAGCTGTGCGGCGGGATATTCGTCGCCATTCCTACGGCGATTCCGCTTGAACCGTTAAGCAGCAAATTTGGCACGCGCGCAGGCAGGACGTCGGGTTCGTTCAGGCTCTCGTCATAGTTCGGCACGAAATCGACTGTCTCTTTGTCCAGGTCTTTTAGTAGCTCCTCGGCTAGCGGCGTCATACGCGCTTCGGTATACCTCATCGCCGCCGCGCCGTCGCCGTCGATCGATCCGAAGTTACCCTGTCCGTCCACGGAAGGAATTCTCATCGAAAAGCTCTGCGCCATTCGCACGAGCGCGTCGTAAACGGCGGTATCTCCGTGCGGATGGTATTTACCGATAACATCGCCTACGATACGGGCGGATTTTTTGTAAGGCTGGCGAGAGCCCACGCCAAGATCGTTCATCGCATATAAAATTCGCCTATGCACGGGCTTTAGGCCGTCTCTGGCGTCGGGTAGCGCGCGACCGATGATAACGCTCATCGAGTAATCAAGATAGCTCGTCTTGATCGATTCTTCGACGTCGATATCAATGATCTCCTGATTTTCAAACATATTTGATTGCATAAATATCCTTTTAAATTTTAAAGCGCGATTATAGCGAATTATTCTTTTGCATTAGCTAAAACCAAGCCGCACACGGGCGTAAAGCCGCCCCGCATCAAGCTCTCGCGCGCTTGCAGCATGCTAAGGCCTGAGGTGATGATGTCGTCTACTAGGATCACGGGGAATTGCGGCGGGGTTAAAATTTTAAAATTTCGCTTGTGTTTTAGGCGAAATTCCAAACTCTGCCCGGTGTATTTGACGCGGTTTTGCGCGCGCAGGCAGTGAAATTTTGGCTCGATTAGCTCACTTTTTAGCGCGCGGGCTAAGATCGCCGTGTGCGAATAGCCGCTGCGAGCGTCATCATCCAGCGGCACGGCGTTAAATTTAAAAACCCCGCCCGTTTTAAACGCTTCGTAGTTTTGCGGATTTGCAGAAATTTCGCACTGTAGATGAAGCGGGAATTTCGCTAGGCTTAAAGAGGCTATGCGCGCAAGCACTGCAGCGCCGTATTCGTGATGTTTAGAAAGTATAAGCTCTCGAATTTCGGAGTAGCCGTAGTAGTAAAACACGCTAAAGCCCTCCACCTGCCGCATACCTAGGCGGCATTCGGCTAAATTTGCGGCGCAGGCGGCGCAGATCGTGCGCAGGCTAAACGCGCCGCAATTTACGCAGCGCATCTAAAGCGTCGAGACGATCTGATCGGCGGATTTTTTGACGATGTCGTCTAGCAGACTTTGCACGAAAGGATTAAGCGACCTAGCCGTGCGAAGCGCCGTAAATTTGCTCTGATCTTGAGCTACGCGCTTGGTCGTGGTTTTGTTGCCCTGCACGATCGCGATCGCGACCTCGCCTCTTGCGCTCATATTTTCCTTCGAGTAGCCGTTGATCGCCGCCGAGATGCTTCTAATGTTTACGGTTACGATATTCGGGCTTGCAGGATCGATCCTCACGCCGCGAGCCTCAAGCTCCGCGCGTAAAGCCTTGTCGAACCACGCCGAGAGATTGTTTTTTAAAAGCACCTCATCGACCAGCTTGCCGCCGCTATCGTTGATGACGGCGATTACCATCTGATTTTCGCGCTGATCGTTGATCGCGTTTATATTTACCGACTTGCCGCTTACGGTCTGATCGGCCTTAGAAAGATACGGATTTAAGCTGATGACGCTGCTGGTTTGCGAGCAGGCGACAAAAAATAGCGCAAAGATACCGAGTAAAAATTTTTTCATTTCGATCCTTTTTCTGAAATTCGGGCGCATTGTAGCACTAAATTTAAAATTTATAGATTTTTTTGTATCATTGCAAGATCAAAGGAGAAATTTTGCAAGCACTCGCTTTAAAATACAGACCCAAAAGCTTCGAGCAGCTCATCGGCCAAGACGCCGTCGCCAAAAGCCTCGCGCACGCGCTGGATTCGGGCAGACTGAGCCACGCATATCTTTTCAGCGGACTTCGCGGCAGCGGCAAAACCTCGACGGCTAGGATTTTTGCCAAAGCGCTTTTATGCGACGAAGGCCCTACCGGCAAGCCGTGCGAGGTCTGCGATAACTGCGTAATGGCAAACGAGGGGCGCCACATCGACATCATCGAGATGGACGCCGCCAGCCACCGCAAGATCGACGATATCCGCGAGCTCATCGAGCAGACGAAGTATCATCCCGCAAGCGCGCGCTTTAAAATTTTCATCATCGACGAGGTGC